>NZ_JFCC01000058.1:0-15690 GCF_000582925.1 Acinetobacter sp. 1294596
TTTTTATAAATAAAAAAATTAATTTTGCTAGATTAATAATATTAAATACAGCATAGAAAACTGGGTTGTGTTTTTGGTTTGATTTTATAAGCTAATTCTTAAATAGCCTAAGCAAATATATTTCAGAAAAATAGCCCAAGCCTTTGCTTTTTAAAACTGCTGTTTTACAAAGCAAAGGCTTGGGAGTCCACCAATATGATTATTTTTAGATTTTAATGAGATCCCAAAAAATGGAGAAGATAAATTAATTAGCTTAGGTAATCCTTCTATAAGTATGCAGCATAGATTTTGAGCTAAACACGCATCCTTGTATGTAGGTAAAATACAGGGATTTTTTCGGCTAAAATTTTGAAAAAATTAAGCCAGCATTCAATTTTAAAATATCACTAAAAAATGAATAAAAAATTCTAATTTGGTTTGACCAAAGAAAAAGATACCCATATGATAATTACGTTACAGCAAAATCTGTAATCGGGCGTGGAAACCTGAAAATTACTACAGAAGCATTAAAACCGCTTTAGCGGTTTTTTGTGCTTATTATGCTTAGTTTGCCATTATGGTAGGCCAGGCAGGGCAGTCTATGACTGGCCGTCTTCTGTAGTGCGGTATTTCCACCCCTGTTTGGTCTACCTCCATCTCGTGGAAAAGATGGTTGTAGATAGTTAACTCTAAACTACAGGTACTAAACATGAAGATTTTATTATCTAATCCCCCCATTTCTCTTAGGTCTCTTTTGTTAGCGCTGACTGGATATTGACGGTCATTTAATTCACAGCTTTAACCAAATCGAACTATATACATTTTCAAATTTCGTACTTGAGCGAAAGTAGGAAAGTGTGTTGCCTGGAGAAAATAAGAAATGGGTTCTACACGACTATTGACCAATATTATTCAGCGTAAAGTCATGTTGCCAGAAGAAATGTCACCTTCAATGCAGCGTGACAATTTTGAAGTGGCACTGACTGATTTTGAAAAGCATCCAATCATCAAATGTTTATTTAAGGCGGATAACCAGCGTTCTACGGAATGTTGGAGCGTGCAAGAAATTGCAAACTTTATTGAAGATTGCACAGAAGATCAAAACATCAATTTATGCATTTTGTATTGGAAAGATATACACGGCAATATTTACATTATTGATGGAGCACATCGTCTTTCCTGTATCTATGCGTGGATTAATAGATATTTTGCGGATGAGCAAGTCCCTCAAGCACCTAATTTCAATGATCCACAAAAACAAGATATTCGTTACCTCCGCAATTATTTAGGAGATCTCGCTGATTTTCAAAGAATTTGCACTGATGCTGAATTTGCAGAAAAAAAGTCGAAGTTAGAAGATATTAAAATCAGTTTCAGGCAGGTACTGGGGACTCCGGAAGATGCGCGACGGGTATTTCAATCTATTAACTCAGATACTAAACGTTTAGATAAATATGAGGAATATCACCTAAGAAATCGCGGTAGTGACGCGTATTATGCGATCTATGCCTGTTGTTATATCAATGACAATAAATCTAACCTAGAAGAGCTCCAATATACACGTTTAAATGAGTTGATTGAGTTAGGGGAGAGGATCCACCAGTTACTTTTTTCGACCATTTTATTAGACAATGAAATGAGTCATGGCAAAAAAATTGGCTTGGTCAATGAGCTGATGAATATCATTGCGGGTGATCAGATTCATAATATTATGAGTCTGAATCAGGGGGAGCGCGTTGAAAACCTAATGTCGCATCTGTTGACCATTCTTTGCAGAATAGCGACGCCTGTAAAAAATGCTGGGGTTCCGAGTTTGGGCTTACATCCATACTTATATTTTTATAAGGATCAGCGTTTTCAGATTACTTCTTTTCTTGCATGGTTTTCAATTGTGTATGAAATTCATGAAAGCCGCATGCAGATTCATCATCGAAAGATTAGTTTCAAGGACTTCACCCGGGTACGCCGTAGTATTGAGTTCTTGATCGCCAATTTCCCCGTGGCGACCACCGAAACGGTCGGCAAGTTCGGCAGTGGTATCAAGGGCTATGATCGGCTACAAATTGTCTATAACGCCTTTATTTGCTTAAGCTTGGAAATGGAGGTTGATTTTGATGATGAGAAATGCCTGAATACCTTTATTCTGTCCATGTCTAAGGCCTTCAAGTACATAAACTTTAACGAGTTCTATGTCGAAAGGTTTTTGGGTGGTTATGATGATGTAGTAGTCAAGAATGTGGTGGGATATGTGGAGTCGATTAGTCCAATTTCTCGGTCAAAGCCAAAGGCCTTTTCGGCATTAACCAAGAGTCTGCTTAAGCACAATTTTGTGGTGGGTAATCATAACTTTTGCCTCATTTGTGATGGATTGATCTATCTTGATTCTACTGAATCGGATCATAGGATTGCCAAAGCCGTAGGTGGGCAAGGCGTTCTAGAGAATGGCCTGCTAGTTCATCCCATCTGTAATAGGATGAAATCAGATCTGAGCCTGGAAGAGATTAGAGCGGATTTGTTTGGTGAATTACTGTATTGAGCAGCAGAGGCGGTAAATTAATTTTCTAAAATTTATCAATGATTTAGCTTTTTATATATTCAGCCAATGTGGTTGTTTTTAATTCACTTTAGAATCACAACCAGAAACTAGCTGTAGTTTCTGAATGACCGTCAAGGTCCTTAGTTTTGCCTATAGATTCCCCCTATGGGCATTTTTTTTTGATCAAAAACATGTATAGGTGACTTTAAAATAAACCTTTTAGCAATTCATAAGCAATGAGTATTAAGGCTGAGACCATCAGCAACACAAAAATGAGTTCCACTCTAGTTAACATCTTAGTTTCATTTACTTTTCACTTAATTTATATAGCAGTTAAGTCGCAGCATCAATGACATAACATGACATGGAAAATAATCAAAAAAGATAGAATCTAGATTTTTATTACATTTACTATCCGCATGCTTCAACAGCAGCTTTGAATGTTTCACTTAACCTTTAAACTTTTTTAAAAGTTAAATGTATTTACATATGAGTTCTAAAATTTGCTAGAATTTATTAAAAATTTAGATTCTAAGTGTAAATAATGAGAAGCGCTAATATTCGACGTGATGGTTACTTAAAATTTCTGAATACATGGCAAAACCGTGATGTCATTAAAGTACTTTCAGGTGTACGTCGCTCTGGAAAATCCACCTTATTGGCGATGTTTCAACAAGACCTAAAAGCACAGGGTGTACAAGCCGAAAACATCATTGCCATCAACTTCGAATTTATGGAATTTGAAGAACTCACCGATTACCGTAAACTACATGATTATGTATTGTCCAAAGTTGATAAAAGTAAAAAAAACTATGTTTTTTTAGATGAAATACAACATGTTACAAATTTTGAGAAAGTGGTCGACTCTTTATATGTTCGGGATTATATCGATTTATATATTACAGGCTCAAACGCATTCTTTCTAAGTGGAGAACTTGCGACTTTACTTACAGGACGCTATATCGAGCAACATGTTCTACCTTTGTCATTCCAAGAATTTAAACAGTGGCATATTGAAAATAATCCGATCATCCAACAATTATCCAATCGTGATTTGTATGCCATGTATACGCGCAGTAGTTTCCCTTATACGCTTGCCATGACTAGCCAGCAGGAAACTTATGATTACTTGCAAGCGGTCTATGCCAGTGTAATGTTTAAAGATGTTATTCCCCGTTTGAATACTGCCGATATTAACTCTCTCGAGCGTGTCGCAAGATATTTGGCAAGCGTGACAGGCTCACCTATTTCCATCAATAAAATTAAAAATACCTTTGTTTCAAGTGGGGTTAAAATTTCATTTGAAACAGTAAAACGCTATATTCAGGGCTTACAGGACAGTTTGTTATTTTATAGTGCTGCACAATTTAAAGTACGCGGGCGTGAGTTATTACAATCCTCTGAAAAATACTATTTAGTTGATGTCGGATTGCGCCGGATTATGTTGCCTGATGCTAATGCTGATCAAGGTCATATCTTAGAAAATGTAATTTATCTTGAGCTTATCAGACGAGGTTATACGGTCTATGTAGGGCGGGTTGATGAATATGAAATTGATTTTGTTGCTGTCGATACTTTAAAGAATTTAACTTATTATCAAGTGGCATTAGAAACGCTCAATGAGGAGACACTCAGCCGAGAGTTACGTCCATTACAGAAAATTTCTGATTCGTATCCCAAATATTTACTTACCTTAGACACGATAGGGGCTGAAGCAAATTATAATGGTATTGTAAAAATGAGTGCTCTCGATTGGTTGCTATCTGAAAATAAGTAATGAACCGTACCGGGTTTGTCGGAGACTTTTTTATTTAAGTTAGGCCACCTGACCTAACGGATTAATCTTATCATAGTACATTGCTTCAAACTCAAAAGGCGATACATAACCCAGTGCACTGTGTACACGCTTTTTATTGAACCAATCTACCCAGTTGAGTGTCGCAAGTTGTACATCTGCTAAACTGAACCGTACCGGGTTTGTCGGAGACCACTATTCTTTCAATATTTCATGAATTTAGTTAGATTCTTTACCTAATCCCAATTCTAGATAACTTACTTTTTATAAGCTTGTTTATAAAAGTAAGAAGTGTTATTTTTATATGTAAAAATAGGGTATACTCTAAAGTTACATTATTTCTCTTACAGGTAAGACTGTAGACTTGCACTTGGAGCTTTCAACTTCACTAAATAGCCCGATAAGCCTAGGTCGAGAAAGTCTTTACAAAGCTCTTTCCGGTGAGGGTTAAACTTAGTTTCGATACTGTTATCAAAGTTGTAAAAGCACTTAGTTTACGGCAAGCAATTTAACATTGGATGTAATTATAAATATTATCTAAATAAGCTGCAATTTCATCCACTGTGGCTCTCGCAGTCCTTGAAACACCCACCAGTGTCGCTGAACCAGGTCCGGTCCACTCACCATATCCTACTAACCATAGGTTGGATTGTTTGACTGCTCGTGTTCCTTCAACAAGTATCGTATTATTTTCCTCTACTATTCCAAGTGGCTTTAAATGGCTTAAAGTCGCTTTAAATCCAGTACACCAAATCACTGCATTAACCTGTTGAAAAGATCCATCTTCCCAAATCACGCCATTTTCTGTAAAAGCCGAAAATGGGCGCTCACTATGTAAAACTCCTCGTGCACGTGCATCTTTGACTGAATCAATCATGACAATATCACCCAGACCGCCAACAGGCTGATCTATTGTACGGCCTTCTAATTGTGCCTTTAAACGCTCTGTCGCACGTAAAAACAGTACACGGCCATCAACATCATCTGCTAAAAATTGAGGAGGTGTTGGCGTGATCCAAAGAGTGTCTGCCACTTGGGAAACTTCAGCCAAAATTTGTGCTCCAGAATTTCCACCACCGACTATCATTACGTGCTTATCTTTAAAAAGTTCTGCATTTTGATAATGGGCGGAGTGTAATTGCAGACCTTTGAAATTTTCTTGGCCAGGGTAAGATGGGATATAAGGATGACTCCAGGTGCCCGTTGCACTGATTACAGCCTTGGCTCTCCATATCTGTTCACCTGCATGCACACTCAATACTTCTCCTTCGCTTTTGACGTGATCAACATATACAGGACGAATAATCGGAAATTGATAACGCTGCTCATATTGCTGCAAGTATTCAATAACTTCTTTCTTGGTCGGATACGTTTGTTCTGTATTCGGCATAACCCAACCAGGTAAGGAACTCCAGCTATTCGGTGAAAACAGACGCAAAGAATTCCAAGCATGTAACCAGGCTCCACCTGCTTGATTTTGATCATCTAAAATAATAAATGGTATTTTTTTTCGCTTTAAAAAATAAGCTGTAGATAAAGCTGCCTGTCCACCACCGATAATGATGACATCAGTTTCCGTCTGTTTCTGATTCAAAGCCTTTTCCCCTTTTATTTTTTCTTTAATATAAAAACCCAATCCTGAAGACTGGGCTTTTACAATATTCACTATATTTTTAAGACAACATCAAAATCAACTTAAACTATCAAGATATTTTTCAGCATCTAATGCAGCCATACAACCGGAGCCTGCTGAAGTAATCGCTTGGCGATAAACTGAATCAGCCACATCACCGGCAGCGAATACACCTGGCACTGAAGTAGCAGTGGCATTCCCCGCTGTTCCGCTTTGAACCTGAATATAGCCATCGCGTAACTCAAGCTGCTCTGCAAACATCTCAGTATTTGGTTTGTGACCAATTGCCACGAATAAACCCTGTACCTCAACATCTTGCGTCAACCCATCTACAGTTGATTTTAAGCACACTCCAGTTACCCCGGTGTTATCGCCTAACACTTCATCAACTTGATTGTTCCAAAGGATGCTAATTTTGCCTTCTTTCTGTTTCTCAAAAAGATGATCTTGCAGAATTTTTTCAGAACGCAATGAATCTCGACGATGCACCAAAGTCACGTGCGAAGCAATGTTGGAAAGATAAAGTGCTTCTTCAACCGCGGTGTTACCACCGCCTACAACCATGACCTTCTGGTTCTTATAGAAGAAACCGTCACAAGTCGCACATGCGCTTACACCCTGCCCCATGAATTGAGCTTCAGACTCAAGACCCAAGTATTGTGCCGTTGCACCTGTGGCAATAATCAGGGCATCACAGGTGAACTCTTCCATATCGCCTTTCAGCACGAATGGACGAACACTTAAATCCACTTCATTAATGTGATCATAGACGATTTCGGTGCCAAAACGTTCCGCATGTGCTTGCATACGTTCCATGAGTGCTGGTCCCGTCAATCCTTCTGGATCACCCGGCCAATTATCGACTTCAGTAGTCGTGGTTAATTGACCACCCAATTGTAAGCCTGCAATTAAAGTGGGTTTAAGATTAGCTCGTGCCGCATATACCGCAGCGCTATACCCCGCAGGGCCTGAGCCAAGAATGATTAATTTAGAATGTCTCTTTTGCATTTAATATCACCTAGCATTTACAAACTGCGCTGATTCACACGCTTGGACAGCTCTTCAGCCGATTCCTTGCGTTCTGAATAACGATCTGTCAGGTATTTGCTTTGACCACGTGTCAGCAACGTGAACTTAAATAACTCTTCCATCACATCCACAATCCGGTCATAGAAAGCTGAAGGCTTCATTCTTCCGTCTTCCTCAAATTCCAAGAACGCTTTTGGAATTGAGGACTGATTTGGAATGGTGATCATCCGCATCCAACGACCTAAAATACGCATCTGGTTCAGGCTGTTAAATGACTGTGATCCACCACTGACCTGCATCAAGGCAAGGGTTTTACCTTGGGTGGCACGGATTGCCCCCCCTGCCAGTGGAATCCAGTCGATTTGTGATTTAAAGATGGAACTCATAGAACCATGGCGTTCAGGTGAACACCAGACCATACCTTCTGACCAGGCTAAAAGTTCATGCAGCTCTTTTACTTTTGGATGCTCAGTATCCGCATCTTCTGGCAAAGGAAGCCCTTTAGGATGAAAGATTTTGACTTCTGCACCAAAATGCTCCAGGATCCGACCCGCTTCAAGAACGGCAAGGCGACTGTAAGAGCGTTCTCGATTAGAGCCATACAACAGCAAAATACGCGGAGGATGCGCAAGTTCTTTGGCTTGAACTTTTTCAAAGGTGGGTTGTTCAATAAGATTCAGATCTAGGTTAGGGAGATTCATCGTATCAAGCCTCTTTAAAAACTTTTTTTCTCAGCCAGAGCGAAACACTCACCAAGGCAATCAGCACAGGAACTTCAACCAGTGGGCCAATAATCGTGGTAAAAGCAACTGGTGAAGCTATACCAAAAGTGGCAATTGCGACTGCAAGTGATAATTCAAAATTATTCCCGGCTGCAGTAAATGCGATTGCTGTGGTCTTAGGATAGTCATTGCCCATCCATTTACTCATGAAGAAGCTGATAAAGAACATCAAAACGAAGTAAATGGTTAAAGGAACTGCGATTCGTAAAACTTCCAGTGGAAGACTCACGACATCACCACCTTTTAGGCTAAACATGGCCAGAATCGTGAACAGTAAAGCCATTAAACTTAGCGGGCTGATTTTCGGAATAAACTTGGTTTCATACCACTCTACCCCTTTTTGTTTCACCAGAATCCAACGCGTTAAGAAACCCAACAGAAATGGAATACCAAGATAAACCAGAACAGCGTGAGTGATGGTCCAGAAATCAACATTAATAACCTGTGAAGCAACCCCAAAATAAGGTGGCAGGAAGGTCAAGAATAACCATGCATAGGTACTGAAGAATAAAATCTGGAAGATACTGTTAAAGGCAACTAATGCTGCAACATATTGATTATCACCACAAGCTAGGCCATTCCAAACCAATACCATGGCAATACATCGAGCTAGACCAATTAGGATGACACCAGTCATATATTCGGGATAGCTATGTAAAAATATAATAGCCAGAGCAAACATCATTACCGGAGCAATTAGCCAGTTTTGTATTAAAGATAAGGTCAGGGTTTTTTTGTCTTTAAATACTTGTGGCAACGTCACATAGTTTACTTTTGCCAGAGGTGGATACATCATCAGAATAAGACCAACTGCAATTGGAATATTCACCGAGTTGATACTTAATTGATCGAGTGCGACAGAAGCTTGCGGAAAGAAGTTTCCGATTGCAATACCTAGAGCCATGGCAATAAAAATCCATAGCGTCAGGTTACGATCTAAAAAGGATAAGCGTTTTTCAGACATATCTCTTACTCAACATTCGAAATTTTATTGATTTCAGCAATTAGTTCAGGACGAGAAAGTTTATTTACATCTAGGGCAAATAAAGCATCTAAACGACGGTTGATATGTTCAACAGTGGTCATAAAAGCTTTCATTTTTTCTTCTTTATTTACTTCCAGGTGTGAAGGATCAGCTAGGCCCCAATGTGCCTTGATTGCTCCACCCAAATAAAGTGGACAGGCTTCTTGAGCAGCAGAGTCACATACCGTGATCACAACATCAGGTTGGTACTGTTCACAGTCATCAATCGTTTTACTCCATAAACCTTCGGTAGATAACCCTAAGTTTTCAAGGGTTTCTATGGTCAGCGGGTGCACTTGTCCTGAAGGCTTACTCCCAGCGCTATATGCTTTCCAACCTTCCGGGGCACGGCTATTAAACAAAACTTCTGACAAAATGCTACGGCAGCTATTTCCGGTACATAAAAATAAAAATTTCATTGAATTACTCACAATAACTATTTACAGAAAGGGGTTGTTGACCATCCAGCTTTGGCTGAGATTGAACTGTCTTCAAAATATCTAAAATTTCATAACACCAGTCGGCCAATTTTGGACTGATACTGTAGTAAACCCATTGGCTTTGTCTGCGATCTTGAAGTAGTCCTGCAGCACGTAAAAGGGCTAGATGTCTTGAAATTTTAGGCTGGCTTAGTTGTAGTTTTTCAATCAAATCACACACACATAGTTCTTTATTTTCAGCGATTAATTTCACTATATTGAGACGTGTTTCATCTGATAAGCATTTAAAAAAATTAACTTGATCCATATAAGTCTCCTTCACATTGTTCCCATCCAAGAGATGAGAACGTGCTATTTAATTCTTTGACCATTTTCATCAATAATTTTTTCACCATCTTCTTTGCTAAATGCGCCTTTCTGAGGAAACGGGAGAATATCCAAAACAACTTCAGAAGGACGACACAAACGTGTACCTAAATCCGTAACAACGAATGGGCGGTTAATCAAAATAGGATGTTGAAGCATAAAATTTAAAAGCTGTTCATCAGACCAATCTTCCCGAACAATTTCTAAATCAGAATATGGAGGTACATTTTTACGAATTGCTTCTCTAACACTTAAACCAGCACTACGAATAAGTTCAATTAATTCTGCTTTCGAAGGTGGGGTAATTAGATATTCAATAACGATTGGTTCAATTCCTGCATTTTGAATTAAAGCTAAGGTATTCCTTGATGTACCACACTCAGGATTGTGATAAATCTTTATGGTCGAGAACATTTTGACTGACTCTGCTATTAGAAACTCAGATATATTTATATACGTATTTCCACATATATGCAAATACGTATATTGATTTTATTTAAATTACTTAATGTCAATAAATGTATATATATTCTTGCAAATTCTTATGAGTGAGAAAAAACTCGTTATTTAAATATGTAAATTTAGAGTAAACCCTAAAATTACATTTTAAAAGTTCTTAAAAACATGTACCATTTAAATGTTTTTTAATCATAAGTAACATGTAACTTTGGTATTAAAGATTTATAATTTACGAAATTGTTCATTTTTATCCAATTGGGGCGTAAAAAGTGAAAGGCCAAAAAGTAGGCTATGTGCGAGTGAGTTCGGTCGAGCAAAATACGGGACGTCAACTTGAGGGAATTGAAGTCGACCGGATTTTTGTTGACCGTGCTTCAGGTAAAAATACCGACCGACCGAAATTTCAGGAAATGTTGAATTATGTCCGGGAAGGAGACCGGGTGATAGTACATTCCATGGATCGTTTTGCGCGAAGCTTAAAAGATTTGGTGACTGAAGTGGATAAACTGGTCAAACGAGGGATTGCCATCCAGTTTGTAAAAGAAAATATTACTTTTACGGCCCAATCCACCCCGATGGATAATTTGATGCTGCAACTGATGGGTGCTTTTGCACAGTTTGAACGTGAGATCATTTTAGAGCGGCAAAAGGAAGGAATTAAACTTGCCTCTTCTCAAGGGAAGTACAAAGGCCGGGTACATAAATTGAAACCTGATCAGGCTGAAGCTTTGCGACAAGACTGGAAGGAAGGGAAGTACCCTTCAAAAATGGCATTAGGCCAGGCATTTGGAATTAGTCGCCAAGCGGTATATCGGTATTTAAAAGCCGGGAAATAACTCAATTGAAATTGGCGACTATATTTAGTTTAGCTTATGAAAATCGTGAAACGTTGATTAAATAATAAGTGCAGAAAGCAAAGAGTTACTAATTTTATACAATATAAGTTTTTGATTTATAATTAATTAACTCGATTGCAATCTAGCTTTTTCAGCAACGATTTATCTTTTTTAAAATAGTATTAATTTATTTTTTTGAGAACAAACCTTAACAAAATTACAAGTTTGTAATTTTGTCGTCATTCGGATGTATATATTTACTCATTATTATAAGTAAAGATTTTTTTGGTCCAAGATATGATTAGATTCAATAATATGTACATGAAGATTATTTTAGTTATTTTTACTATAGTTTTTTCAACCAGTAGTTTTGCTGATGGGGGACTCCGTTTCTTAGAGAAAAATTTAGAAATAATTAACAAATAATTAACATAGTAATTTAAATTAAAAAGTGATTTATCAGGTGAATTTTAACTATATAAATAATTTATTTAATTTAATAAACCTTTCATAAATCATTTTTTGCTCAGTTCTATGTTGTAAATTCCAGCAATTATCATAGCCACGCGGCTGTTACTGAAGAGAATAGTAAGAAGCTAATATTTACTGTAGGTTTGACCACTACGTTTTAATCGTAGAAATTATAACCGTTTTTATTACTCAAAGTTTAACTTTTGTGATTATCTAAAAACACATAGCGGTCGAATGGCCATATTAACTGACTTAAAATCAGTCGCATACTTTAATGTAGCGGTTCTGATAGCACAAAAGTTCGCAGCATGAAAACGGAACCGGCATAATTGATTTATAGTGAACCCATACACTAAGCATAATGATTTAGAGGACGATAATCCCAATGAAAAAATTCCTTTTAGGAGCTGTTGCCGCATCTGTTTTGGCCTTTTCAGGCAATGCTATGGCCAATTTTGTGGCAGGGCAGGACTATCAAGTGGTTGCAAAACCAGTCAAAGTCGAAAAACCGGGCAGAATTGAGGTACGTGAATTCTTCTGGTACGGCTGTGGTCACTGTTTCGCGCTTGAACCACATATGCAGGGCTGGTTGAAAAAATTACCAAAAGATGTACGTTTTGTACGTACGCCGGCTGCAATGAATCCACTCTGGGAGCAGGCAGCGCGTGCTTATTATGTGTCTGAAGCATTGGGTGTGCGTCAAAAAGCACATTTACAATTATTCCATGATATTCATGATAAGCAACGTCCAATTTTAGAACAGGCGCAATTGGCCAAGTTCTATACCCGCTATGGTATTCCTGAAGCGAAATTTAACAGCACTTATAAATCTTTCCCGATCACTTCGAAAATTGCCCAAGCCAAAAATCTGGCTGCTCAGTATCAGTTAAGTGGTGTTCCGGCAGTGACCGTGAATGGTAAATATATTGTGCAGGGTAATGATGCCAAAGTCATTCAGGTGGTGAATTACCTGATCGAGAAAGAGCGTAAAGCCAAATAAGACGCGATTGATTATCTCTAAAAAAAACCTGCATCGAATCTGCAGGTTTTTTTATTTAAACTGGAGGAATGGTTATTTACGTCCTGACTGCCGGATCTGGTGTTTCTATCGGCGGGCGATACCAGTGTAAAATTCCTCGGAATAAGAGCTGCATCTGCAACACGCTTTGCGCTTTAAAGTAATGAATTTTCCTTTCTATTTCAACACGCAGAATTGCCGAGGCGCCCCGACGCTCTAAAACAAACAAAGGTGGTGTTTCAAAAAGTATGCTGAAAAAAACAATATGGCTTTTGATAAAATAGAGGTATGAAAATAACGCTACAAATCAAATGTCCTACCTGTCTAAGTAACAATATTGGGATAGTTTTATCACAGCATTTCAATGTTGCAAGCAAGTGATCGGTAAGTTTTTTACCGTCGGTATTGAAGGTAACAATTGTAGAATTCGTCATCGAATCAGGCGTGGATTTAGGAGAAGTTGCAACTTTTCTAAAAAGCTCGAAAATCATTTTAAAGCCTTTGATTTGACTTTCTTTTACCTTAATAACGGATTTGTTTAACGCTAGCATACTTTTTGAAACACCACCAAAGTGGTAAGGAATTCCCACTGTTACTCTAACAGAGATTAAGCAGGATCAGCTGTAAATCCACGCTCACTGAGAGTTGCAATGACTTTATCCTGACTCACTGTTGTGTTGATTTCAACGATACGGTTTTGTAACTCAATATCGAGTGAGGCATTCGAGTCGAGCTCTTTAATTGCGGTAGTAATGCCGCGTGCACAACCACCACAAGTCATATTAGCGATGTGAAATTTCATATGTTGCTCCTTTTTAACAAAACATTTGTTTAAAACATTAGAACAGTAACTCTAAACTTTCACCATACAACCAGCCTTTTTCTGAATCAGTTACTCGCTGTAACTTGGTCTGTTTATAACCTTACAGTTTTCTTCAGAGTATTCCAAAGAAGAGTGTTCTAATGACTACAGTAAAAGTACTTAACCAACATTAATGTGACTTTAAAATGACATTTTTGTCATCTACGATCACTCTGAAATTTATAAGATTAGTTATTTCAATCAATGGTAGTGAACTGAATAGATGAGACCGTTATGGGTTGAAGATAAGCTAAAAACCGGTGACTACCTTTATGTATAATGCCTCATGATGCGATTTTACTGTTCTGATTGTCGTAAGTTGACAGTCCAGTAGAAACTTTATTGCTCAGCTACAAAAGATAAATGCAGTAATGTTAAATTTCCTCAATTCCCTTATTTTGAAATTCTCTTATTCAATACCCACGACAGTGGTTATATAGCCTGTTGTTAATAGAATTGATAGACCTAATAACATCTCAAATAAAATGGCATGACTAAGGTGTTTAGCGAATTTAGGATGTTGAAGACGCGGGGTGAAATACCATTTGTTGAAGGCAGCTAAAAGTAGAATACTTATAACAAAAAACATTTTAACCATGAAACCATAGCCATATGCAGTATTGATTAAGGTATTAAAATCTTTAATTAAAAGAAGAGCTACACTAGCGCCACAGGCGATTAATATCCCAACAATGAAAGCAGCAATACGTCCAAATACATGCATGCGATCTTTTAAAGGTAAACCACTTATTTCCCGGCTGGTTTTCCATAACGGATATAAAGACCCCATCCATAACGACATAACTAGAATATGGATTGATAATAAAATTTGAGCAAGTAAGGTTAAATTAGCGACATGTCCGAGCTGGGAAAAACTAAAAATAATCGGGATAAGTAAAATACAAAATATTGAACTTTCAATTATAGAAAACTGACCTTTGTTCCTGTTAACTTTAACCACCATGAGAAGAAGTAAAAGAGCAAAACTAATAGAACGAAGAACGTATATATACCCCGTCGGAGTATTAACCAATATATTAATATACGTGGGGTCCACCATCCCTGTAATACCAGTATTGGCAAAACTACCAATCAGAATAAAAAATCCCAAGGTACTGGAAATTAGGCCTAATCCAGCGCCAATTGTAATATATTTAAGAATCGATTCTTTTAGTTCAAGATATTGTCTAAGTAAAAAATAGCAAAAGGCTCCACCAACGACAAAAGCTACACTTAAATATAAAATAACCTTAGTTAACCAAGTGGCCCACATCCAATATTCAGAAATCATTATTTTTGTCCATTCTAGAACAACATGCCAGCACCTCACTGACATGTTGAAAGGTAATCAATTCTTATTTAGTTGATTTGATAGTGAAACTATATTCACCATTCATGTTGTGACCATCTTTCCCCATTGTTGTCCAGACAACGGTATATTTACCTTTTTTCAGTTTCGGAAGAGCGACATCAAAGGATTTCTTTAAGTCATGAGTAACTTTATATTTTAAAGGAACATCTCTTCGCTGAGCATCCAGTAACTTAATATTCATCAACATAACCTCTGCACCAAAGTTAAGGGTCAAGTTCTTTGGTTGACTAAGGATAGATGCATTTTCCGCAGGAATCGCACTCACTAAACTCACATGAGCGAACGTAGTTGTAGTAGCCACAATCATCGTTGCAGCTACTACAACATTACGTAGAGCAGTCATTTTATTTTGAAATAATTTCATTTACGTTTCCTCTTGATTCGTTAGTTCATTAGAGATGACTTTATAAAATCTATATTTAATGAGACCACATCATCTCCTCTTATATTTCAATTATTAGTGAGAGACAGAAACAGAGCGATGACTTCAAAATTACATTTTTGTCATTTTTAAAATTTAAAATCTTTAACTATTAAAATAATCTTATTGAAAAATAATGATCATTTAACAAACAAATTATGTAGGTGGTTGATTTATGAAATGTAGTAATCATTTTGTCTAAGAAAATAGTAGCTATTTAATTTTTTATATTTTAGTTTAAATATAAACATGTTATGTTTAATTTGATCTAATATAAATTTGTGGGCTAAGCACATGACTCAAACACGTCCAAGAATGACCAAATTATTTGAACAGCTTGGTTTAGCTTCTACTGAAGAAGCAATTGCAAAATTCATAGAGAGCCATCAGCTAGCTGGAGATGTTTTTTTAACACAAGCAATTTTTTGGACTGATGCTCAACGTCATTTTTTAGAAGAAAAACTACACTCTGATGGTGAATGGACGACAGTGATTGATCAATTAAATGAGTCTTTACATGAAAATTCAGTAAAATAATTTTCCGTTAGTATTAAGGATCTACATTCTTCCCTGCATTGAATACAACTCATTCATACAGTAGTACTGTTTTGGAGATGGAATCTCTATTATATAAGTAGTAGATTCCTTACTCTGAAATTTGGATTAT
>NZ_JFCC01000059.1:0-15341 GCF_000582925.1 Acinetobacter sp. 1294596
TTGTAGACTTCTTTGCCAATCTTAAAGCCCAGATGTGGTGGTCATTGCGTCTTAGGTTTCAGAATACTTATCGAGCCTTGCAGGGAATGCAGTATGACCCCGATAGTCTTATTTCACTGTCAACCAAAGACATAAACAAGCAAGAGCTTGAACAACTTAAACGAGAACTGTCACAGCCTACCTATAGCAAGAATGGTGCTGGCAAGATTTTAGTGAATAAACAACCCGATGGTGCACTATCTCCGAACCGCGCTGACAGTGTCATGATTTGCTTTAGTGACATAAGGCCGCCTGCCCGATTAATACCAGGTGGAGGTGGTACACGCAGATTCTAAACAAGGTTTTTAATATGGCAAAATCCAAAAACAAACAGAAAGAGACAAAGCCAAAATCAGCAGGCTTAATGACTAGTGTGGCGGTAGAGAATCTTGCTTTTGCTATGGGCCGTGCCGCTGATGTTGATGAAGTATTGCGTCAAGCTGGACTTTCTCGGCAACGTCTTTCGGTCTTAATGACGGATGATGAAATATCACAGGCAATGGAAACCCGGCTTGATGCAGTTTTAAATGCGCCATGGCGGTTCGTAGAAGATCATGGTGAACAAACTCGTTTCTTAAAAGAGCTTTTCACCAAATGGCATTTTGAAATTGTATCGGGTGCATGGGAAGCGTGTCCCTACGGTTACTCAGTCTTGGAAGCTAACTACAAGATTGATGAGAATAACCGGTTTACTCTTGCCGAGATTATGGTCAAGCCTCTGGAATGGTTTGAGCCTAAAAATAATGGTGAACTGATCTTCCGTAAGCCACAGTCCAGTGCTGAAGTAAATGTATTTAAAACTTATCCGCTCAAGTTCTTTCTGACACGGCGTAAACCATCTTATAAACAGCCTTATGGGGAAGCATTACTCACCAAGCTATATTGGATCTGGTACTTCAAAACTAGCTCCACTAAATTTTGGGTGAAGTTCCTGGAACGATTTGGTTCGCCGTTATTAATCGGTAAGGTGGGAGGTCAAAATCGTAAGCAGCAAGATATTGATGCGATGACCTCTGCTTTACTGAATGCTCATGCACAATCGATATTATCAATTCCTGCAGAAGATGAAGTAACTACAGTGGGAACTAACTTCTCTGGTGCAGGTGCTTCTGCATTTGAAGCTTTTGATAAGGTCATGGTCCGCCGTGTCCAGAAAGTTGTTCTTGGTCAAACAATGACATCTGAGAATGACGGAGGTGGCAGTAAGGCGCTTGGAGTGGTGCACAATGAAGTCCGGATGGATAAACGTAATTCTGACTTACGCATGATTTCACCGACAGTCCAAGAACTGATTGATGCTCTTTGTATCCTCAATGGATTTGATAAGCATACGATCATTCTAGGTGGTGAACAGGACCTTAATGTCAAAGTGGTCGAGCGGGACTTGAAGCTTAAGGATCTGGGTGTGCAGTTTAATGACAAGTACATCATTGAAACCTACGGTATCAAGCCTGAGCATTTCAAAGTTGGAGTAGCTTCAGATATCACTCCAATACAGCAATTCAATGCACTACCCCATAAAGCCTTTAGCTTTGCAGCAACTACCAGAAAGCTATCACCTGAACAGCAGGAAGTAGAAGAGCTGACTGATGCACAGCGCAATATTGAACTCTTAAGCAATGCCCAAGTAAACGAGCTTCTGCAGAAGAGTGAAACACCAGAAGAACTGGCCTTTCATCTGATGCAGATCATGCCTGATGCCAGTCAGTCTCAGTTCACGGCGAATCTGGAACGGGCTTTATATGCAGGTGATGTGCTGGGGTATATGACAGCAAGTGAGGGGAAATGAAGCCAGTCACATTCTTAGAGGCCTTACAGTTTGCCCGGTCTCGTAAAATCGTATTGCCTGATGAGTTTTACTCTCTGGATCTCAAGACACGACAACTGGCCACCACGGTCAGTTTTTTATCGAGCATAGAACAGATCCAGACTGTGATAGCCGCCGTAAACAAAGCTATTGCAGATGGCTCGACATTTGAGGACTTTAAGAAAGTGGTCGCTGAAAATGAGATCAAGCTAAGTGAGCCTTATCTCAAGAATGTTTTTAGGACCAATATTCAGACGGCGTATAGTCATGGACGCTGGCAACAGCAGCAACGCAATAGAGACAAACGACCATACCTGATGTATTCAGCTATCGATGATAGCCGGGTCCGTCCAAGTCACCTGGCATTAAATCGGATTATTCGTCATATCGATGATCCATTCTGGCTCATGTATTACCCGCCGTGGTCCTTTATGTGTCGCTGTACAGTGATTGCCTTAACTGAAAAGCAGGCAGAAAAATATGGTATTACCCCAGATGATCAGCTACCGGAAGTGGCTGAGGAAATGGGATGGAGTACCAGTCCAATGACCTATGGCGATCTATCTGGTCTGGTAGATCAGAAGATCCTTGATTCTGACCTGGATAAAGCATTTTTGCTGGAGCAGAAAGAGGTCATCAAGGCTGAATGGATGGCAAGTAAAAAGCTGGCCAGCTTATTTGCTCCGATGGATGATAAAACTCGGGACTTATTTGATGTGGTGGCCAATACAGTGATTCCACTTGATCCAGATATCCGGCCAAGTGCGATTCGTACTTTTTTGGACTATGTACAGGGTAATGATTCAGCTCTTACGGCGCAGCTAAAGCAACCACCTATCACTCTGGCTGAGGAAGTACTTAAACGCTGGTTGAAGGAGGATTTAAGCAGGCTACAGGCAGTAGCATCAAATAGTGCAACTACAGTGGCCGGATCAGCTTCACTAACCTACGCTGCATCATTGGAGGTAGGTAAGGTCATTACTCTGGATGCGCCGTTACTGTTAGCAGGTTCTGGCTCAAATATTGTGATTCAGATAGAGAATGCTAAAGGGTTAGGTATTGATCTGGAAAAGCTAAATGCAGGGCAAGGCGTACTGTTCCCCTTAGGCATATCTTTTCAGGTGGTTTCAAGGGGAATAGTGAATAGACAAATAGTTTACTCTTTGAAAATTTTAGAAAATTAAATCAGCTTTTAGGTGGCTTTGGAGCGTTTATGTATTGCAGTGATATAATAAGTAAAACTACAAGGAAGCTACCCTATGGATAAGTTAATGCTTAAACATGAAGAGAATGCTTTTAAAAGAGAATTACATGAAATCTTAGAGCAGAAGTGTCATGAGTTTAAATCCCGAACAGGGCATCGAGTTGATCTTGTTGACATAAATTATCAACCTCACTCAGAAAAATCACCTCTAACTTTTGGAGTTGAAAATAAAGATCTTTTCGAATGTTATGTTGATATTGGATAGTTAACTAACTATTGAGAGTAACAAATAGCACCCATAGGGGTGCTTTTTTTATGGAGCATGAAAAAATGCCAGATCCAAATGAAAAAGCTAAGCAGGAGCAAGATCAGTTTTGCTTTCAGCTTGGCCAAGTCAGTGTAGACAAGCCAGAGGAAGGGAAAAAGAAGCGCACCTTTTCGGGTATTGCCTATAGTGGTGAAGCAATTACTGACCACTGGTATTGGGACAAGGTGGTGTTTGACCTTGATTCGATTCAGATCAAAGGCCGTATCCCCGCTTTGCTAGAGCATCGAACCAGTCAAAGAGCTGGAGCAATCAACTCATATTCTGTGAGCCATACGGAAGGCCTCAAAATTGAGGGCAATCTACTTTCAAATGAATTCGGAACTCAAGTCGCCCAGGACTCTGATGATGACTTTCCATGGCAAATGTCAGTACGGATTTATCCCACCACAGTGGAAGAGGTTAAAGAAGGTTCAGTCATTGTGAATGGCAGGACATTCCAGGCACCTGTTGCCATCTTTCGGGGTGGTCGTATCCGTGAAGTGTCATTTTGTGCTTTAGGTGCAGATGACAATACCAACGCCGTGGCAGCTAGTCACTCACCCAAAAACTTTAACCAACCAGAGGACACAGACGTGGACCTAGAACAAGCAAAAACAAAACTCAAGGAGCAGGAGCAGACCATTACAGGTTTGCAGGAACAGATTAAAAAGTTTGCTGCTGATAAACGTAATGCCGAAATCGATGCTTTGGCAAAAGACCTAGGCAAAGAATTTAGTACCGAAGAGAAGTCTAAGTTCGCTGCCATGCCAGACGATGCATTTGAGCTGATGGCCAGCACACTAAAACAGTTCTCGACAGGTAATCAAACCCCACCAGCTGGCCAACAGCCACAAACACCAGCTGTAAATCCTGCACTGAACTACCTGTTTAATCATCAGGCTACTGGTGGCCAGGGTGGGCAAGGACAAGGCGGATCGGGCGGTAATCAGGAGCATCAATTCACAGCAGGTGCAAAAGCCTTCGCTGAACAAAATAAGGGGAAATAATTCATGAGCATTGCTATTCCAAAGCTAACCATCACCTCCCAACGGTTGGTGCTAGACAATGAAAAGCTGCGCCGTGCCAATGCCAAGGTCACCACGGCCACTGCATATAAGTACGGCGATCTACTGGTGCTATCAGATGACAATGTACTGACTCATGCTGCAGATGAATCATCCTGGGATGTGATCTGTGGCCAGAACGTTACCGCAGCCGAAGCAACCATTAAAGCGGCTGACGGGATTGAAATTCCGGTGTATTACGGCGGTGTATTTAACGTTGAGGCCGTGTCTTTAAATGGGGCGTTGCTGGACAAGGCGAAATATGATGCTGCCCGCGCCAAAGCAACCAAAAACAAAATCGAACTTTCTAAGGTGTAATAAACATGCCACAGTCTTTTAATATTGACGGTACTCCGCTTGAACTTCTTGATGTGGGTGAGCTTGCTCTCATTCATAACAACTTCCGTCCGATGGATACATGGCTGCTGGACCGCCTGTTTCCAAACCGCCCGATATTCGCTCGGGATTACGTACCACTAGCTGAAGTAACAGCTGAACACGACTTGGCACCACTGGTATCGCCACAGCAACCTGGTAAACCTTTTGATACTGATCAATCCGGTGAAGTACGCCATGTGAAACCGGCTTACTACAAACCTAAAAATCAGGTAACACCTGCAGAAACCTTTGAGCTTGCTTTGCTGGAGCGTCTGCGTACAGCTGGCATTATCTCTACCGGTAACCAGCAGCTCTCTGACCAGGAGAAAATGGTAATTGCTCAAATCGCTGTTATGAAACGCAACCATGATGCGATTGATAACTCGGTGCTGATGATGGCCATTAATCTTCTAAAAAATGGTCAATACCTGCTGCATTCAGATGATTATGAGTACAACCTGGTGGATTACCGTCGTGATGCATCTCTGCTTTTCACTCCTGCAATACCTTGGAATGAAGCTGGAGCAAAGCCTGTTGATGACATTAAACGTATGCTAGAGCGTCAACTGGCCGCTGATGGTGGTGAAGCTAAGCTTGCTATCATGTCGGGTTCGGTTTGGGCAGCTCTATGGAATAATTCAGAATTCAAGGATGAATTCATCAAGCCTTATGCTGGAATCTCTGTACCAGTTACACCAAGCTTTGGCGTAAGTGAGACTGCTACATTGAAAGGCACTTTTGATGGAATTGAATTCTGGGTTTACGATGCAACCTACCGTCATAAGGGTAAGGTGAACCGTTTCATTGAGAAAGACTATTTCAGTCTGATCTCGGATACTAATGGCTCGGTGGCCCATTGTAAGATTAAAAATATGCTGGCCAATGGTGTGGCTCAGCAGTACTTTGACCGTCAATGGTACTGTGAAGATCCAAGCGGCATTATGCTGATGACCGAATCTGCTCCACTGGTCATTCCATCGAATAAGAACGGCGTAGTTGGTGGGACCGGCTTCATTACTCTATAAGGAGGCTTAAATGCCGAAGTACACAGCAAAACAATCCATCGGGCATTTTATGCCAGGTGATGAAATCAAAGGGCTTGAAGCAAAACGTATTCAGGCCCTTTTAGCATCTGGGGCTATTGAAGAATATCAGGAGCCGGAAGAGCCTAAAGCAGATAGTACCGCAGCACGTCTGGCTGAGCTTGAAAAGGCTAATACAGAGCTGACAGCAGCAAATACTACTTTAACTGAAGCCAATCAGACCGCTGCTGCTGATAAAGCCAAGGCTGAGCAGGAAATTGCTGAACTTAAGGCAAAAGTGGCTGAGCTTGAAAAGGCCAAGCCAGCATCTAAGTCTAAGACCAGTGACAAGCCAGCTGAACAGGGTGCGGAAGCAGCCAAGTAAGGTGATCTATGTACGCAACAGAAGCAGACATGGTGAAGCGGTTTGCTAATGACATTGAAGAGTTAAAGCTGATGCATGCAGATGCAGCAGCTTCTATCAATGAAGCGCTTCAGGATGCGGCAGAAGAGATTAACGGCTATATCGGTGGCCGTTATCCTCTGCCTCTTCCCAATGTGCCCAGCAATCTGAACCGCATGGCCTGTGATATTGCCCGTTACCGGCTTTATTACCAGCAGCCCACTGAAGAAGTACGTAACCGTTATAAGGATGCGATTAAATTTCTTGAACGGGTACAAGATGAAAAAGCACATCTACAGATCCAGACCGCAACCAATGAAATTGTAGATGATCAGCCTAAGGGCCGGCCTACCACAATGCCCATCGGAACCAGTTATGTAGGAGGCGTGTTTGGTGATGAAACGCTAGACAAGATGCCTTCATTTAAATAAGGAGGAGGTATGGCTTTTGCTATAACAATTCGTCCTGACAATGAATCTGCCATAATGGCAGTACTGCAGCATATGGCCGATTTCGACAGCAGAAAGGAGGATATGTTTGTCGAGATTGGTGGCTATGGAGTTTATTCCACTCAAGACCGGTTTATCGGTCAGCATGATGTAGATGGTAATCCATGGAAACAGTCATGGCGAGCCCGGATGCAAAATGGTCAAACAGGCCGTGATACGGGTGAATTAATGAATGAATTGCACTATAACCTGCGCCCTGATGGTGTTGAGTGGGGTTCAAACAAAATGTATGCCCATGTCTTTCATTTTGGTGCAACCATTCTGCCTAAAACGGCGGAGTACTTAATCTTTGCGGTGGGTGGCCAGTTCAGGAAAGTGAAACAGGTCAATATCCCTTCTCGTACCTTTCTGGGCATCAATCAGGATGATGATGAAGAGATCCTTAATATTATCGGGAGGCATATAGGTGTCTGACTTTTTTGCAGTACGTGGAGAAATTGCCGAGAAGCTCAAGGAGATTCCGGATTTCAAGCAGATCTATACGCCGTTGAACTCTGTACTGGTGACTGAAATGTCTCAGGTAACCCCATCAGCTCACGTCAACTTCGTGCGGATTCGCCCTAAGGATAGTGCGGGCAAGGGGAAAATGAACATGATCAGCCAGCAGTGGGCGGTCACCGTGGCCTGTAAGAATGCCCGTTCACAGTCTATAGATGGTTCAGCGGTAACAGATCAGGCGGGTAATCTTCTTGAAGATGTTATTCAGTTGCTCTCAGGCTGGAAGCCAGCCTCGGCACGTGGAGAATTGATGCTGGTTGATGTGAAAGAAGCCTTCAGTACAGGTTTTGCATATCTCACAGCAGTATTTGAATCAGAACGATTTATCTAGGAGCCAGTCATGGCAGCAAAACAATATACGGCACTACAACCTGTAGGCCGGTTTAAAAAGGGTGAGTTCGTCGGTGGACTGGATGATGCTCAAATCAAAAAATTACTGGCAGACGGCGTGATTCAGGAAGTCCCTGAACCAAAGCCAGCTGCTTCAGCCAAGAAAACCACAGGGGATGAAAAGTAATGGCTAAGGAATATATTTCTCTGCAGGGTAAGTTCTACTTATCCAAGCTGTCGAATGGCATTGCTGGTGCGATGCGTCATATTGGCAATGTGCCCGATTTTGAGCTAGAGATCGATGCTGATGTGATCGAGCATCAAGAATCAACATCAGGTAAACGTACAACTGACTTCACTATGGTGAATACCACAGCGGTAAGTTTCAATGGAACACTGGAAGAAGTAAATAAAGAGAATCTGGAATATATCGTTTCAGGTACTAACACTGAAGTCGCTACAAATACGGTGACTGATGATTCCCTTGGAACAGTGGTTGCGGGTGAAGAAATACAGCTGGAAGGTTATAACCTGAAAGAAGTTTCATTTAAGGACTCGACTAGTGGTGCTGCCAAGACAGTTGATCCATCAAAATATAAAGTGGATGAAGTATTTGGTACTGTGATTTTTCATGATGTGGCTGATCTGACCATGCCGATTCTGGCCAGCTACAAAACAGGTGCGGTAACTCATACTTCACTTGCAGATGATTTTGATGAAGAGTACGAACTATTCTTTAAGGGTATCAATACGGCAACTGGTAAACACATGGCCGTTCGTTTATGGCGAACCAAAAAATCACCGGAAACCACTTTCCCTCTGATTCATGAAGAGCTGGGTCAGTATGAAATTTCGGGTCAGGCTTTATCTGATACAGAACGTGGCATAGATCCAAAATTGGGTTTATATGGCCACATCGTGACAATTCCTGCAGCAACTTAATCAACCAAATACAGGCACAGGGGCGCATTAGCGTCTTTTTTTGTGCCTGTGTTTTATGGTGCTTAATCATGAATAAAACTACTGCGATATTTTTCTTTTTACTGATCATTGTGATGATCATATCTGTACTTAGTTTTTTTAACTTTAAAAAGATGAATTGTGATGGTGACACCAAGTTCTTTATTTATCACGGCACTCAATATAAGTGTTCAAACTATCAAAAGTAATGAGATTCCATCATGAATGATTTTTTTCTAGCAGCTAATCGCTCTATGACAGTGAATGATGTTGAAGTTCACCAGATCCAGATAAAAGATTTTGACCAATGGGCGGTACATGCCGAAAAGGTAAAAGGCTTCTTAAAGGAAAAAGATTATTCAGATGAAATTTTAACCGAGCTTTTTAAGACTCATTCAATTGAAGTGCTGGGTATATGCAGTCTGGCCACTAAGCTTCCAGCAGCTAGCCTGATTGATTTGGCCAATGCTTCGGAACAGCAATTTAAAGAAGTTTTATCAGCAGTACTGCAGGTCAACGGTGCTTATTTTAAAGAAGACCAGCCTAAACGCCGTAATAAAAAGCAGGTAGCAAAAGACAATGATTCAACCTGGTTTGACTCATTCCAGTTGCTGATCAGTGCTGGCCATACTCATACCGAAATCATGAATATGACTTATGGTGCTTACAGTGAGTATTTAAAATCAGTCCAAAAGGATTACCGGAATAAGCTTGCAGCACTGACCAGTGTAGTGAGATCCGCTCAGCATGCTTCTGCGAAAGACTTGAAAAAATTCTTAGAAGATTTAAAAGACTCATCGTGAGCAAAGAAGCTTTTTCACATTGCGATAATTTAGACCAGTCGGTTAAGATGCTCAAAAATATCTCAAAATAAGGTAAGAAAATGAAACAGACTTTTTTATCTGTTGTAGTTGGGGGATTTAGGAGCATTACTCTGTGAATCTAAAATATGTACTTATTGCAGTTATTCTGGTGGTAGGTGGTCTTTTTTATTTTATGCATCAAAGTAATAAGGCTGATGCAGAAAGACTTGAACAAGCAAAAGTAGCTCATGAACAGAAAATCAGACTTGAAGAAGCTGCGGCTATTCAAGCTAAAAAAGATGCTGCAGAATTAAAAGCTCGTCATGAGTTACAGAGAATTAAAGAAAATGAAGCAAGTCAGAAGGCTCAGCAAGACAAACAAAAAGCTCAGATAGAGCTTGCAGCCTCTAAAGTAAAAGATAGCTTGCTTGATCCTGATTCTGCAAAATTTAGGAATCAGAAAGGGTATTGCGGAGAAGTTAATTCTAAAAATCGAATGGGAGGATATGTTGGATTCAGCCGATACATATATATGCCTGAAGATGGACTAGTAAGAATTGAGAGTGATACACCATCAGGTACTTCCTCAGTGTTAATGGATGCTTTATGGAAAATAAAGTGTGAATAAAATTTAATCTCTAATTAAGTCGGTTCATTTTTTAGAGCTTTTAATATCTTCATCTAACCCACCATTCGGTGGGTTTTTTATTGCGAGTAAGAACATGGCCGGTAAAGAATTAACCTTTAAACTTGTGATGGAAGCTGATACTAAAAACTATGTATCAAATATTAAGGATTCAGAGAGTGTTACCAAGGCCCTTTACGCCGCAATAAAACAAGAATCTGAAAAACTGAAGGCTGCATCTGAACAAGCTGCTCAGGAAGTTGGAAAAATAGTTCCTGATGATTTGCAGAAGAAAGCTGATCAAGCCAAAGGAAAGTTGAGTGAAGTCTCTCAGGCTGCTGGTGAGTTAGGCAATCAGGCAAGTCGGGCTGCAGCTAAAGTAGACGGTCTTGAAAATGATTTGAGCGCCGTAGCGAATGAAGCCAAACAAGCCGGAATCATTTTAAACACAGCTATTCCTGAAGAGATCATTCCTTCTGAATCTACACAAAAAGTTTCTCAGCTAGTTACAGGATTGCATAGTGCCACCCAAGCTTTAGGGGAAATGGGTAGTGACGCAAACATAAGTGCAGATAACCTTAAGCAACTTGGCGATTATGGCCAGCAAGCGCTTACCGGCCTACAAAATGATTTGCAGCAAGCAAAGCTACATTTGAACTATTTAGCTGCAACGAATGCTACACCTGAGGATATTGAGCGAGCCAAGGCAGAAGTCAAGAACCTTGAAACAGGCGTAAAGCAGGTCAAAACAGCATTTGATGGATTTCAGGGTGTAGCTAATGGTGCATTGAGTTCTGTTGCTACTCAGGCAGAGGTAACAGAAGAAGCAATCACAGATGTTGTGCCATCTGAACTTATCCAGAAGGCTCAAAGTTTAAGTGAAAAATTCTTTTCTGCTGCTAAAGAAATTGAAGCTCTTGGTGACAAGTCAGTTATCAGTGCAGGTGAACTACGCTCAATGTCGAGCATTGGTGAGCAAGGCCTTAATGAGCTTAACTCAGCCCTAAAAGCTGCTCAGGCTGAATTAGTCCGACTACAAAATACTGACGGCACTTTAAAAGATATCGAGATTGCAAAAGATCGTGTTCTAAGTATTGAAGATGCTATTAAAGAAACATCCAGTGCATTTAATTACTATCAGGACGTTGCTGTAAATGCCATGCGTGGCGTGGACAATGCCACCCAATCGACCATTAACCAGTTACAGCAGTTCAGTGCAGTAGATCTATCAGGTGTAATAGGTGAAGCGCAGACTGTAACTCGTGCTATCGAGTCAATGGGAAGCGGTGCAACAGTATCTACGCGTGAAGTTCAGCGTATTGGTGAATTAGGCTCTAACGCGATTAATGCTTTAGAAAGAGAACTGAACGAGGCTAAATTAGCTTGGCAGGCCCTATCAAGTGCCAGCCATGATATTTCTCTTGAAGAACTGAATCAGGCTAAACAAAAAGTTGAACGCTTGGAGCAGGCTCTGGACCTGACTGAAAACTCAATGAATGAGTTTAAGAGTGCGACCCAGCAAGCAGTACCGGTGGTGGATCATCTGGATCAGTCTCTGGAAAAGACAAACCATGAGCTTAAGGATACAGAAACTTTCGGGCAACGGGCGGCAAGTGAGGTTGAAGGCCTAAGAAATAGCTTCAATGCTTTAACCGGTGTTTTGGCTGCAGTGGGTATTGGTACAAGTGCAATGGAAATTGCACAGGTATCTGATCAGTATAAAACGCTATCTGGCCGTATTCAGATTGCGATTGGTGATAATGCCAACTTAAAACAGGCAATGGATGATGTTGCAAATGTAGCCATAAAAACCAATTCTAATCTTGTGGCTACCGGTGATCTGTTTGCACGGCTGACTAAAATTGGTCAGGAGATGAAGTGGCCGCAAGAGCAGGCTTTAGCACTGACTGAAACTATTAACCGCGCCATTCAGGTGGGTGGTGGTAGTGCAGAAGCGAATGAAGCTGCAATTACCCAGCTTAATCAGGCGTTAGGTTCAGGTGTACTACGAGGTGATGAGTTTAACTCCATGGTTGAACAGTCACCCCGACTGACACAGGCAATGGCCGACGGATTGGGTGTGACTACTGGCCAATTACGTGAGATGGCTAATCAGGGACAGTTGACCACCGCCGTAGTGACCAAAGCTATTTTAAGCCAGAGTGAAGTGATCACTGCCGAGTTTAATAAATTCCCAGCTACGATTGGCGCTTCTATTGAGAACCTGAAAACAGCCTGGACAATTTATATCGGTGAAGCAGATGCAGCGAGTGGAGCAAGTGCTAAGGTAGCCCAAGCCTTAAAATTTGTTTCTCAAAACCTTGATGCACTTATTACAACCCTTACTGCTGCAGCTCAGGCATTTATCGCTTATAAAGCTATTGGAATGGCAGCAGTATTTCTGGAAAAAGCCAATGCAGCGAAGGCTGCACAAGTTGCTATCGCTACAGAAACCGTAGCACTGACTGCAAATACCGGTGCAAATACAGCCAATACACGTGCTACCCATCTTACGGCAGTAGCTAAAACCGAACTGGCTGCTGCAACCAATGCAAGTACAACCGCAAATACAGCAGCTGCAGGAGTATTTGGTCGTGTTACTACTGCCACAAATGGACTTAAGGCAGGATTGGTTTCTGTTTTATCCAGGTTTGGAGCATATGGTGCTGCAGCAGCCGGTGTTGTAATCGCTAGTGATTTGATGGTTGACGGTTTTAAGACAACTGATGAATGGCTACTCCGACAGGGGTCAAATTTCTTCGATTGGGCTATAGCGAGAGTAACAGGTACAAAATCGCTGGCCGAGCAGGAACGCGATCTGGCAGCAGCTGAGGAGGAATCACGAAAGAAACAGGAAGCAAGTACTGCGGCCAAGGAAAAACACGCTGCTAAAGTAGAAATGCTCAAAAACGCTTCTCTTGGCTTAAATGAAGTGTCAAAAGCAACCGTTGCAGAGTTTGATAAGCAGATTGTCTCAGGTAAATCCGTATCTGAGGCATTAGATGGTGTAGCTAAATCTTTTAATTTTGATAGTACTACCAGTATAAATAATGGAATTACTGCGCTCTTAGCATTACAGACACAAGGTAAGGCTACTGGCGAAGAGATTCGGAAATCACTGACCGGTATATTAAAAGATGAAGATTTAGGAGCATTTCAAGGAAGGCTTGCCGCGATTCCAGTCAACATTGATAAACAGCTTGCTGAGGTTAATGCCAAGGTTAAGGCTAGACAGGCCGAACTGGATGAATGGAAAAAAGCAAACCAGAATGCTGCCATGAAGGACTGGGAGGCTGCAACAGAAAAATATCGTGCCGACATTCAGAAACTTCAAGCTGAAGCTAGTGCTCTTAATGTTCAGTATGCTAATGCGATTAAAAGCGCTGCCATGGTTCAAGGTGCTATTCTGGATGAAGCTATTCGTCGTACAGGTCTGAGTTATGAAGAACTTGGTGGTAAATCTACCAAGGCTTTTACCTCGGCTAAGAACGACGTAAATACTTTAATTCAGAATCTGGACCAGTTAAAAAGTAAAGGAGTAGATGTAGGGCTGGCTTTGGATGTAAGTATTTCTAAAGCAATCAATACTGCTACTAATCAAAGAGAGCTAGAAGATTTAAAAGTTAAAATTAATGATTTGCGCATTATTTTGAGTAGCAAGGTAGCTGATGGCTTACTTCGACAAGCTGAACAGCAATTAGTTGATCTCAAAGAAAAGGCTGATCTAGCTCGAGCAGGCATTAATTCTGTTGAAGAAGCTTTTGGTTTGTTTGGTATGAAAACACCTGCACAACTTAAAGTAGTTGCTGAAGAATATAAAGCAGCCTTTGATACTATGCGAAATAGTGGCCAAGCTACTTTATCCCAGCAGCAAGAGGCTTTCAAACAATATGCAGAGAAAGCAATTGCTGCAAATAAAGGGGTAGCTGATAGCACTATTTTATCGCAAGCAAGTATGCTGGATATGAAAATAGAGGTAGATGCTACTGGTAAAGCAACCGTTTCAGCCATTAAGCCTTTAGAGAATGCACTGGATAGGGTCAAAGATGGGTTTGACGGCATAAGAGGAGGTGCTAGATCAGCAGGACAAGCCATGCGTGAGGAGGCCAAATCCTCTACTGAAGCCTGGTCAGAAGCTCTTACTGCCATGCAGGGCAAGCTTAAAGCCTCTAAAACTGGAGTCATGGCTAAAAACGGTTATTCAGTTGATGAGATTGAGCAGCAGCTGACTGAAATGGGATATAGCGGTAATGCCAGGCAAAAGGCTAAAGAGCTATTCGAGACGGCTCAACAGGGTCCAGGTGGTTATTACCGTTCAGCTTCTCATGAATATGCTGCGCGTTATGGTGTCTCTGCATACGACAACCAGAAACAGACCGGCAACTACATGTTCATTGCCGAGCAGCTGGAAAAGCTGGAGGAATATGCAGGCAAGTCGGGCAGTACTGGTTCCAGAGTCAATGTAAACAATCTGGCCCCGGACGTGAGCTATCCTAAAACCAGCACTCCAACTGCTGAGCCTTCACGTACTGTCATCAACCAGATCTCTATTAATGGCCGCACAATTAATGTCCCTGTGGATGAGGCTAATCAGGGCAGTTTTAATGATTTCCTGACTGAACTGGAAAGGATAAAAAAGAGTAGCTAATGAAATTAATACGAGTGTCTACATCAGAAACCGTCCCGCTTGAGGACGGTTTTTTATGGTCTGATGAATTTGAATGGAAGCCCATCGAGCAGAAACAGAGTCGGGCTATTGATGGTTCTCTAATTATCCAGGAGGGCCGTAAAAAAGCAGGTCGTTCAATTGTGCTGCAACCGGCAGATAACACGATGGGCTGGATCAAACGCCGTGATTTACGCACGGTTCAAGACTGGTCTGCTTTATCTGAACAATTCATTCTGGCTTTTGAGTATCAGCACGACAGACGTGAATTTCATGTGATTTTTAACCATGAAGCCGGGGCTTTGGAAGCTGCTCCAGTGAAGGGAATTCCATCTGTATCTGAGGATGACTATTACAACGTGACTTTACGTTTTATTGAAGTGGGGGAACTTTACAGTGGCAATTGAAACTAAAAATCTGGTGCTCTATAAGTCCGAGCGCCTGAGCGATACAGAAGATGGTGGTGGCAAGTACTCTGGCCAGATGATTGAAGATGGCCAGAGCAATAACCTGTTTAATGATGTGAGTGAGCTGGACCGCACCATGGGTGATGTGTCACTGCGTAAACTGTTCCCCGCCGTGACAACGAATGATACAGATTTGCTTATGGGCGCTACGGTCTTTATCTCGGAAAACCCGAAAGACCCCAATGTCTCAGCTTTGCTGTTTAGTACAAAGTCGTGGATTGATGAGCGCAAGTCCGCCCAGAACCGGATTGAAAACTAT
>NZ_JFCC01000060.1:0-14679 GCF_000582925.1 Acinetobacter sp. 1294596
TACTTGAACCCCGGGCCATGAATGAACTCTTCCCCGACTGGAAAGAGCTCGGTGCTCCGCTTAATGTCCCGGTGACTGAAGACAGAACCTTTTTCCTGCTCTCTGACACCACCTCCAAAGAAGCACCGCACTGGATGGTGCCAAAAACCATGCATAATGATGGCAACTACGTCATCTCGCTGGGCAATGTCGTACGCTGGCTGGGTGCCAAGGCAGAGGAGCTGGAAGTCTCGATCTTCCCGGGCTTTGCTGCATCAGAAATCCTCTACCATGAAGATGGTTCGGTCCGCGGAATCCAGACCGGTGACATGGGCATTGGCAAAGATGGACAGCCAACCCATAACTTTATGCCGGGCTACGAGTTGCTGGCCAAATATACCCTATTTGCCGAAGGCTGCCGTGGCCATTTAGGCAAGCGCCTGATCCAGAAATTTAACCTGGATAAAGATGCCGATCCGCAGCACTACGGCATCGGTATTAAAGAGCTATGGGAAATTGATCCTGCCAAGCACAAGCCGGGTCTGGTGATGCACGGTGCCGGCTGGCCGTTGTCAGAGACCGGTTCGTCTGGGGGCTGGTGGCTATACCATGCCGAAAATAACCAGGTGACTCTGGGCATGATTGTCGACCTGTCGTACAAGAATCCGCATATGTTCCCGTTTGCTGAAATGCAGCGCTGGAAGACTCATCCCCTGATCAGACAATACCTCGAAGGCGGTAAGCGGATTTCTTATGGCGCGCGCGCAGTCACCAAAGGTGGCCTGAACTCATTGCCAAAGCTGACCTTCCCGGGCGGCTGCCTCATCGGTGATGATGCCGGTTTCCTAAACTTTGCCAAGATCAAGGGTTCACACACTGCCATGAAGTCCGGCATGCTCTGCGGTGAAGCGGTGTTTGAAGCGATTGCCCGCGGTGTAGAAAAAGGTGGTGAAGTGGGCTATGCCCGTGCGGCTGAAGGCGAAGACTTCTTTGAAAAGGAACTGACTGCCTATACCGACAAGTTCAACCATAGCTGGCTGAAAGAAGAGCTGTACAGCTCCCGTAACTTTGGCCCGGCCATGCACAAGTTTGGCCAGTGGCTTGGCGGTGCATTTAACTTTATTGACCAGAATGTGTTTAAGGTTCCGTTTACCCTGCATGACCTGCTGCCCGACTTCAAAGCCCTGCAAACTGTAGAGGCAGAGAACTTTAAGCCGAACTATCCGAAACCGGATGGCAAGCTGACCTTTGACCGTCTGTCTTCTGTCTTTGTATCCAATACGGTACATGAGGAAAACCAGCCGTCTCACCTCAAGCTGGCTGATGCGTCTATTCCGGTTGAGGTCAACCTGCCGAAATATGACGAGCCGGCACAGCGTTACTGTCCGGCCGGGGTTTACGAGATTGTTCAGGAAGAGACTGGACCGCGGTTCCAGATCAATGCAGCGAACTGTGTGCACTGCAAGACCTGTGATATCAAGGACCCTTCACAAAACATCACATGGGTAACACCGGAAGGTGGTGGTGGTCCTAACTACCCAAATATGTAGTAGCTATTTTAGCTCTTCATTTATTATTTTTTAGGTAAATAAGCCCTCTAGAGGGCTTATTTAAATTAAAGCATCTGCAAGGGCCTACTTACAGAGCTCTGCTTAACCAGCTATATCAGATTTTCAATCTTTATACTTTGTAGCTCTTTAATTTATGTTTAATGCTTAATTTAAAATTACCAACCAGCTTTTAGATTCTCTACAGTTTTCTCATTCTGAGTTATATGCTGTACCCGTGCAGAAAAATAAGATTTAAGTTATCTTTTAAATTAAATAAATTCATATACTTGATTTACTAAAAACTATTTTATTTAAATACAGCGCACAAGGGATGCGAATAGAACAAATTTTTCTGATTTATTATGCTTTAACTCTATATCGCCACGAGTAGTATTAAAAGTTATTTATACTGTCATTCTGATTGATATTTACTTATTCTATTTTCTATCATCTATAAAAGAAAAATGGCAGGGTTCAGTTATCTTCCTTTCTCTATTTACTGCTTACCTAAACAATAAGTATTAATTGCACTATGCAATGTGTAATGGCAGCTAAGTTATAAGTTCATAAGATGTAAACAAGCGTTTAGCCAGTATTTTATATCGTTTTTTACTTTTTTCTTTTATTTACTTTCTATAGTCTGGATAAATTTTAAAACTACAAGCAGCATAGTTACTACAATCATTCAATTTATAAAGGTAATAAGACTTTACTATAGCTGCTTTTTCTCAAAAAAATCGATAGTTTTAGTTTGGTTTATAAATTCGGTATCAAATTGTGCTTTTAATTTCTGTTAGCAGAAGCTCTACTTGACCTAATAAAAATAACTATTTTGGCACAGTGCTTTCACTATTAAATTTTATGATTAGTAACTGATTATTATACGCTTTTTAGGGAAAAATTTAAATTAATTTAGTGGCCTGATAAAATTTGATCTTTAAAATTAAAAACCCGCTCATTTGAGCGGGCGTGTATTCAATTGCGCTGATTACACAAGATTTGCCTATTTAACAGACATTTCTATAATAAGATAGATAATGTTTTATTTATATACCTAAAAATAAATAACAGATTTGAATCTATTTACCTTTTAAATCATTTAAATATATATTTAATATTAAAAAAGCTTATTAGATTTAGCCTATTAGCTTAGATATAACTCATCTCAAGACTTCAATGGCCTATCATACTTTTCAGAATATGATCTTTATCAATAAAATGATGTTTTAAAGCTGCAAGTATGTGCCCGGCGACTAATAGACCTGCTCCCCAAGATAAATAGATATGTAAAGACTTTACTACTGCAAGTACCTCCTGATTTGGCTGAATAAGCGTCGGTAAATTGAATAAATACAATACAGGAGCAGGATGTCCAGCGGACCAGCTAAATAAACAGCCTGTAACAGGCAAAGCAATCAAGACAAGATATAAACCTAAATGTCCAGCATGAGCCGCTTTTTTCATCATGGGAGACATACTTGCTGGAAGTTCAGGTACGGGATGCGTATAGCGCCATAATATACGCATTACTAAAAGGAAAATAAGTATGGTCGCTATATTTTTATGAAGAGTAATAATATCGCCCTTAAAACCTCCATTAATTTCATAAGTTAAAAAATTTCCACTATAAAAACCTATAAGCCAAGCTGTAAGAAAAATAAATGCCATCACCCAATGCAGGATTTGTGCTGTACGGGTATAATAAACTGACGAATTCGCCATAAATATTCCTAAAGTTATTTTAAGCTCTTATAAAAAAATAGACAGAGAAGCATTTTTTCTGCCTATAGCCTGTTTTATTGAATTTTAATTATATTCTTGGCTGGATTAAACGAGAGCAAATAAAACACATCGTTTCGAAATTGAAATGCTTATCCTCTACATGAAGTTAAAATGACCAATGGTGAGATATTATTTATTATTCTAAATAATTATCTTTATTTAATTAAAACTAAATAGTACAAGCTAAGAATACCTGCTCCTATAATTATCCAACTCAAAATTACCAGCCATTGAAAGTGTTTGCATAAGTCTAGCGACTCATATGGAAATGCATGAAATAACCCAGCACTTCATAAAATGAATATCTTTAAACCTATACAGTAAACATTTCTAGAAAAAATCTTAGCCCAGTGTTCAACTGAGTATATGAGAATAATCAAAAGTAATAGATTGTTTATTCATTTAAAAAACCTATAAAATTCACTATAATTAGTTAACCAGTAATTTCCCAGCTCTGAACAAAAAATAAGCTATGAGTAAAGAAGTAATAAGAAAAGCAGGATCAAATGCAGAGGGCTGATCAGATATTTTTTAATTGAGAGGTCTAAAATGAAAATTTTAAACTTTTTATAAACTCATCTAAATTGATCATTTTATTTTTATAAAGTTTAGTGTTCCTTATCAAAAACAATAAAAATATCAATTCACCTGACTTACACTTTTAATGTGAAAAGATGCATAAGCTTACTTGAACATTAACTCTTTCACTTACAAGCTAATTCTGAACTTTCTATTTAAATTAATACTAGCGTTTACTCAGGATAAATTTATGAAAATTCTTATGGTTTTGACATCTCATAGTGCTTTAGGTAATACAGGTAAAAAAACTGGTTTCTGGTTAGAAGAATTTGCAGCTCCTTATTATGTCTTTAAAGATGCTGGAGCAGACATTACGCTTGCTTCACCAGCAGGCGGTCAACCTCCTTTAGACCCAAAAAGTGACGAGCCAGATGCACAAACTGAGGCCACTCAGCGTTTTAAAGCAGATCAGGAAGCACAACAGGCTCTGGCAAATTCACATATTTTGGCGGAAGTACAACCTGACCAGTTTGATGCAGTCTTTTATCCAGGTGGTCATGGCCCACTCTGGGACCTGAGCAATGATCAGAATTCCTTAAATATTCTGCAGTATTTTGATGAGGCACAAAAACCAATGGCTTTAGTCTGTCATGCTCCAGCTGTGCTTAAAAATTTGACTTCAAATGGTCAAAGCTTTGTAAAAGGTAAAAAAGTGACAGGGTTTTCAAATAGTGAAGAAGATGCTGTAGGCTTAACTGAGGTCGTACCCTTCCTTATAGAAGATGAGTTTAAAGCTCAGGGTGCGTTATATGAAAAAGGTCCAGACTGGCAATCTTTTGTGCTGGTTGAGGGGCAACTCATTACTGGACAAAATCCGGGTAGTTCTGAAGAAGCCGCTGTAAAATTACTAGAGTTGTTAAAACTAGAAAAAGCTTAAAACAACTTAGGCTATTTAGATATCAAAATAATTCTAGCTGTTCAAGTATCAGCTAGAATTTATATTATTTAGTATCGAAATCAAAAAAGTTGTCATAGCTATTTTCTTAGATTAGCTTTATTAATAAGCAGGCTAAGCTTGAAAGAAACTGAGCAATTCTATATATAAATAATATTATTATTCAAATTCACTTAAAACTTTTTCTGCAAACCACCGTGGGACTTCCAGTAATTCTGGGTTAACACGAAGTTTTTCCGCATTTTCTACTTCTGCAATAAATGCAGCTTTTTGTCCATTTGAAGAATTATCAAAAATATAGGTGCGGTCTGAAGCTTCTATAGCCTGCATCAGCAGATCCATACTCCGGTAGTAACGCTCACGGATTTTAATTTCAGGCACTGGATGCCCACCTTGGCTTACGCGATATTCAACTCTGGCAATATTAATATCAGGGTCAATTGTTGAGACATAATAAAGATAAGTGCGAAAACCCTGTTTTTGAGCTTCACGCAAGAACTCGATCTTACTGATATGTGACATGACTGTTTCAAAAGTAAAGCTTACTTTGAGTTCGATAAACTTTAAGCGTATGAAGTCGATAATACGGGCAGCTAGGTAAGAGTCCACCTCATCTGGCTGGAAGATAATATTTTCATCTGGCTCTATAATTGGAGAGGTACTAAGTAAGGGCCCGTTTTTACGCTTTTTGGTCTGTAAAAACTCAATAAGCTCTACTGCTTTTAAAGCTTGATGATAGCTCTTGAGATTACATCGACAGGTTTCTTTAAGCTCTTTTTCCAGCTCATCTGCATTTAAATAAGCCCCAATATAATGGGGCAATAAATATTCTTTAATCGTACTTTTACCGGAACCATTTGGACCGGCAAACATTCTGATTCTAGGTTGAGGCATATTTAAATAGCCGTTTCCTGTTTTTTACGCCGTTTCATTACCTGACGCTGCTGCGGCTGTATAGACTGATATGCATGTCCAGTATCTTTTAGAAAGACTTTTTCACCATCTGGCAAGTGTTTAACCAGTTTATGCTGCTCTGTATAAACGACTTCAGAAGAAGCACATGCCTGTTCAAATGCATTTCGAAATGCCTGTATTGCAAGTTTAGGAATCATTGCTTCCTCATGCATGGACATATTCATCATTGTAAGTGCTGACATTGATTCACCTCTGCGCCAATCTGTACGCATTTAGTTCATCTTATCACAAAGCTGAATTTTGTCTATTTTTACAGCTCACCATTTTAAATCTTATCTATTTATAGATGAATCAGCTGCCGGTTATCCTCAATAATATTTAACCATGCTCGAGTGGCAGCTGACATACTGACAGTAGAGTCCCAAGCCATGCTTAAAGTCCAGTTTAAAGAGGGCTCTTGTAAAATAGATATATTAAATTTAGCAGGATCAAGCTTATTACAATAAAGCTCAGGTAATAACGCGACACCCATACCTGACTCGACCATCTTCGCAATAAAATCCCACTGGCTACTTTTACAGATTACATGAGGTACGAAACCTGCCTGATGTGCAGCTTCAGTAATCATATTATTTAAACTAAAACTGTCATCGTAAAAAAGGAAATCTTCGGTTTTAAGCTCTGCAAGCCTGACTGTAGTCCTGCCCTTCCATATCGAGTTGCTCACGGAGAGTAAGCATAAGGAAGAATTAACCACCGGGATTGAATTAAATACCGGTTTCAATTCACCTAACAATATACCGACATCAACTGTTTTAGCTAAAATTGCCTGTTCTATACCATTTGCACCTACTTCTAGAAAATTCAGCTCAATTTCTGGATATTTTTGATGAAACAATGCAATAAGTGAGCTGAACAATACAGACCCTAAAGGCGGCAAGCCAAGAGTCAGCTTACCTTTCTGTAAAGATTGGATCTGCTGAATAGTATCAGTTATTTTTTTCTGTTCATCCAGAATAATTAAAGCATGCTGATAAATCTGCTCTCCAAGATACGTTAGTCTGATGTCACGTTTGCGGCCGGCTTTACCCTTCTTGAATAGCTCGCAGCCTAATTCGCTTTCAAGTTGGCCAATCGCTTTACTTACCGCAGGCTGAGTAAGAAAAAGCCGTTCAGCTGCCTGACTAAACCCTTGAGAACGCACAATTTCAACAAAAATTTTTAAAGCTTTAAACTCCATAAATAAATTATTCCAAATAGATATAATCATTTTTATATTATTCATAATTTAATATAAAAATTATATTTAAAATAGCGTAGAGCTTTTATTTTTATTTAAATTATGGACACCATCATGCGGTTACGGCTTTTCTATTCCTTAAAACTACTCATCCAGATTGGACTGTTATTTGTATTTTGGGGTATAGGATACTTACTGCAAAAGGTATTAAATTTACCGATCTCTGCAGCGGTGCTCGGGCTGATAATTACTTTGCTGGCTCTAGCAAGTGGAGTATTTAAACTTGAATGGATTAAAAAAGGTTCGGATTTTATTTTAAATGAACTGGTCCTGTTCTTTATTCCCTGTGTTATTGGTGTGATGAATTATAAGACACTCTTGCTTAATCAGGGGTGGCAGTTAATTGTAAGTGTCCTATTAGGTACTATTTGCGTTATGATAGTTACCGCCTATAGTATTTACCTAGGCTTTAAATTTGAACATTATTTAAAAGCTAAAAGACAGGTGCCAACTGATCATGCTGGAGAAAAAGCATGAGTACTACAGTTCTGGCTTATTTACTATTATTGCTGACCTTAGTCAGTTATTACTTTGCTAAAAGACTGTATCAGCAGTTTCCTTATTTACTATTATCTCCAGCTTTTTTTGTACCAATCGTACTGGTCACTGGAATGGTTTATTTTCATATTCCTTATACAACCTATATGCAGGAGAGTCGCTGGCTGGTATGGATGCTAGGCCCGGCCACTGTTGCTTTTGCCATACCGATTTATGAATACCGTAACATTATACGCGAACATTTATTTTCAATCAGTTTAGGGGTATTTGCGGGAATGTTAGCTGGTATTTTAAGTGCTTTCTATCTGGCAAGATTATTCAAGTTTGATGATGCTACCACTTATAGTTTAATGTCACGTTCTATTTCTACTCCGTTTGCCATAGAACTTACTGAACACGTAGGCGGTTCAGTAGAACTGGTCATTTTATTTACCATGATGACAGGCATTGCGGGAATGCTGTGTGGTGATCTAGTTTTGATCGCATTAAAACTCAAGTCCCATTTTGCACATGGCGCGGCTTTAGGCAATGCTGCACATGGTTTTGGTACTACCAAGGCTTATATGCGTCACCGTGAAGAAGGTGTAGTAGCCAGTCTGACTATGGTTTTAGCTGGCGTATTTATGGTGCTTGCCGGACCCTTTCTAATTCGGCTTATTTTGCGCTTAACAGGTTAAACCAAAGCTGGCAGGTAAAATACAGACAATGCACATGTTAATAAAATTGTGGTTTCACTTATTTCGATAGCTGCTCCTACAGTATCTCCAGTAATACCCCCGATGCGCTGAATAAATTTAAATCTTAAATAAAGCAGAGTGACGATTCCGCTTGCAAGTCCAATTGATCCGGCAAGACTTAAATAACACGAAAGAAAAGTAGTGATAATCAATATACTAAAAGCTATAGTGCGGGGTAAATATTCAGTTATAGCTGAACCCAAACCGGACTTACGCACATATGGAGTCGTCAAGAACAGAAACAATGGCGCTAAACGGCCCAAGAGTGGGATTAAAATAATCAAATCATATTGATACATTTCAATCAGCAAATATAAAGCAGCTAGCTTTAATAAACTGATTAATATCAGGCTTAACACGCCAATTGGACCACAATTTGGGTCTTTCATAATGTTTAAAGTTCGTTCTGGGTCACCAAAACCGCCAACCCAGGCATCAGCAGTATCTGCGAGTCCATCCAGATGTAAACCACCTGTGAGCCAAATCCATATAACTAGAATAAAAGTAGCTAGCACTAAACTGGGTAAGGCCTGTAAAACCAAAGTCAAGGCAAAAAGCAGGCCACCGATCATTAACCCAACCAGTGGATAAAACAGTAAGGATTCCGCATTCTGCTTTAGACTGGGCATCTGTTTTAATTTAATTGGAAAGACCGTCAAAAACTGTAAAGCAATCATTAAGCGAATCATTTTTCAGATGCTTCCAGTGCATATGATTGGGGATTATGCGGGTTTAAGTACAAAGTATGGAGCTGGCCTAATTCAGCCGGTATTTTTAAAAGATGATCTGGTGACTGATCTAAAGCCAGACATTTCATCAATTTAATTACGCCTCCATGACAAATAACCAGTACCTGTCGCCAGTTATTTTCTAACATTTGCTGATGAATAAGCTGGAAAGCCCGTTGAATACGATATTGAAATTCATGTAATGGCTCAGCTTCAGGCGGTGTATAAAATGAAGGTTTCTCCCAGAAACTGGCTAAGAGTTCAGGTTCACGTTGATAAATCTCTTCAGTACTGCATCCCTCCCATTGTCCAAAATTCATTTCTTTAAGGTCAGAATTGAGAATTAAGGGTAATTTCAGCTGTTGTGAGAGCTGTCTGGCAAAGTGTGAACAACGTATAAGTGTAGAGCTATAAATAGCCTGCCACTGAACCGGTTGTTGTAATTTTTCTAGAACTGCAAGCTGCATCTGTTGCCAACCTTCAGGTGTAAGTGCATCGTCAGTATAGCCACGTAAAGTATGTCCCAACTCAGTCTGACCATGGCGCAAAAGGTCTAGCTGTAACATCTAAACTTTTTCACCAATTACTGCTGCTTCGGCAAAAGTTGCCATTTGATTATGTAAAGCGCAAGCTAATTTAATTATACCTAAGGCAGCACCAGCACCGCTGGCTTCCCCCAACCGCAAGTTCAATTTTAAAAGTGGCTGGGCTTGGAGTTCAGCAAGTATACGCTGGTGGCCATACTCGGCAGACTGATGTCCAAATAGCATCCAATACCGTACTGCTGAATTCAAACGTACAGCACATAATGCAGATACTGAGCTGATAAAACCATCAACTATTATAGGTAAGCCAAGTTGTGCACAGCGTATATAAGCTCCTGTCATCGCTGCAAGCTCTAAACCACCTACAGCACTAAGAATTTTAAAAGCGTCTGATCCTGCATAACTTTTATGTAGCTCAATAGCCTGATCAATAACCTGCTTTTTATGAGATAACTGCTCTTGCCGAATACCGGTCCCTACACCTGTTAATTTCTCTGCCGGTTCATTCAATAATAGACATGCTACAGCTGAAGCAGAACAAGTATTTCCAATCCCCATTTCCCCGGCAACAAAGAGTGAAGCTTGCTCTGCCACAGCCTTCTCTACACTTTTTGCACCAAGTTCCATTGCCTGTTTACACTGCTCTTCGGTCATGGCAGTTTGTGTGGTAAAGTTAGCAGTTCCTGGCGCAATACAGTGACGTTCAACACCAGGATAATGATAAGGCTCCCCAACTGAACCGCAGTCAATTACTTTCAACTTGGCATTGTATTCTTTGGCAATAACGCTGATACATGCCCCACCTGTCATAAAATTTTGTAGCATTTGGCGGGTAACAGCTTGAGGATAAGCAGAAATATTCTCTTCCATCGCTCCATGATCACCAGCAAAAATTGTAATCCATGGGTAGTTAATCTCTGGACGTTCATTCCCCTGCAGGGCTGCTAAACGGACAGCAACCTGCTCTAGCTCTCCAAGAGAACCGGACGGTTTAGTCAGTTGCGACTGGCGTAGTTCAGCCAGTATTTTTATTTCTGTATTTGGCTGCTTACAAGGTTTTAACCACCAGTTCATTATTTTTCCTCTTTGAGTATTATGGGGAATCCAGCTACACAGAACACTACTTTTTGTGCGATTTGTCCAATCTGCTGGTGCAAACGTCCAGATTCATCTATAAATTTACGGCTGATGTTCCCCATCGGCACCACACCAAGACCTGTTTCATTACTGACCAAAATAATCTCGGACTTCAGATTTGGTAAAATAGTTAACAGCTTTTGACACTGACTCATCTGCAGTTCTGGAGCATCCTGTAACAACAGATTACTCATCCACAGAGTCAGGCAGTCAATCAGAATAAGTTGATTTTGAGCATCAATTTCTTGTAATTTTTCTGAAAGATATAAAGGCTCTTCAATTACTTGCCATTCTCGTGGCCGTGATTCCTGATGGTGCAAGATTCTCTCTTGCATTTCTTCATCAAGTGGCTGTGCAGTAGCAATATAAATAACATTTAGCCCGCTCTCTAGAGCTATTTTTTCTGCCAGCCTGCTTTTACCTGAACGGGCGCCTCCTAAAATGAGCTGTAACATATATGACCTAACTTAAAAGTAGTATGAGGATATAAAGGGCCTTGCAGAACTTTTGCCTGATAAGTTCCAAATATTAATTTAGATATATTTAAATTAAACTGATCTACTTTAAACTTCCCAATTCGATCCCATATTTGTTTTGCCGGAAAGGCATCACGATATAAACCTAATGTAATATGTGGATAATATTCTAAAGAAGCAATTTCTGGACAATTTAAATTTAAAGTTTGTCTTAACCGGCTAAGCCATTTTCCAGAATCTTCTATATCAATAAATAAAGCTGTTTCAAAACTATTTAATAGACCTGTTTTTAAACTGAATACAGGAGGTGAAAGTCTTTGTAGCTGTTGTAATTGTTGTCGAAATTGCACTGCACTAAAATCATCATCATAAAGTGCTACTGAATCATTCATTTTAAAGCCGCATATAAACAGTGTAATATGAAACTGGCGTTGGTTAGGCTCAAGCAGCAAATCCCGAAAAGATTCACAAATATTTTTTAAATTGGCTACTACTTCTGGATCAGTAATCTCGATATACCAGAGTCCGTATTCTTGGCGGCCATGATGCCACTCGGGATAATCCCGTGTAATGGTAGGAACCGTATATAAATCAGGCTTCAAAAACACGTTAGTTACACATCTATTACAACCCTGCTATTAAAGCATTTAATCATCAATTTTGCTTGGGTGAAATTTATGAAATAAGCTTTTTTCACTCACTATTTCAACAGTTTTTAAATATAAAACTAAGAAAGTCACCATAATGTTCAAATTAGCTCAGGCTGTGCATGTGAATCTTAATTCAAAAAGATTCCTCCATTCTGTCTGCTATTATTTGATAAACTCATGTCTATAAAAAGGAATACGATTATCTCTGGTGATCCACCCATGCAAATCTTTAGTAAAGCTGCCGCACGACTTAATGATTTTTTGTTATTTGATTGAAATTACTAACTAAAAAAATTTAGTTGTTCAGGAAAATGTTGGCTTCAAGCCATCTTTAATGAGATGCAAGAATTTAAAAAAGAAATCAAGCATCAAAGTGAAAGACGTATTGGTCGTGCAGAGTTCTCCAAATTATTAAATCTAGGGTCCGAAATACTAAATACACGAATTAGAGCAAGAAGATATAAAAAACCTTATAAAGATGGAAGGAAAAGGTTCTGGTTCTACTCTTATGTTCAATTTGTGATTCTTGATGTAGAATCAAATCATAAAGTCGCTTAATGCGGCTTTTATCTTTTTTATATGATCTGCATAAGTGAGTAACAATGTGAGTTAGACTTCAATATATCTTCAAATTAATAAGCTGAAATAAAGTGATTATTCATCAATAATATCAGCAAATTTAGCACCCAAAACCTGCGCTAGGTCATTAGGTTTAATCCCTATATCCAGCCCTCTTTTCCCACCACTTACATACATACATTCAAGTTCTGTAGCACTAATAGAGATAACTGTTTTTAATCTTTTTTTCTGACCAACGGGACTAATCCCACCTACTAAATAACCAGTTAGGCGTTCGGCATCTTTAGGGTCTGCCATATGTAGTTTTTTAGCTCCTACTACTGTAGCTATTTTCTTTAAGCTTAATTGATGGGCTACTGGTAAAACTGCGACATAATAATTTTTATCATCGGTGACTAATAATGTTTTAAATACTTCTTTAACTTTCAAGCCCAGTTTTTGTGCTGCTTCTAATCCAAAATTTTTAGTATGAGGATCATGCTCATATTCATGAATACTAAAATCAATTTTATTTACTTTTAATAGTCTACATGCAGGCGTCATTTTTTATTACCTTTAAATCAGTATATTTTATATTTTTATATTTAAAAATCCAGATTAGCTTAGGCTATTTTTAATATCTAATAATATATGAAAAATGTAGTAAAAAGTATAGGGTGCTTGACTGCCCTTATACTGCATCTTAATATGTTTTTCTATAAGTTTTTCTATAGTCGGTTATACATTTTGATTTTGATCAATTCTTCAAATGCACAATCTTTTAATAAAAAAAAATTTCTTATAAAAAACTTAATTATAATTACGAGCATTTTAATTATTAGTGGCTGTTCCTCCTTGGGAGGAGGCTCAGTTGCTAAACGTTCAGCCAAGTTAGCTATGGGCATACAAAAAGCTTATACGGTTGAAGCTGAAACAGCCAATCGGTTATCGCCTATTATTGTAGAAAGTGCAGATAAGTATGCAATCGATCCTTTACTTTTAGCAGCTATGATCCGTCAAGAGTCAAGCTATCGTAATTATACAATCTCACCAGCTGGTGCAATTGGTTTGACACAGGTTATTCCAAGATACTGGCAACAAAGTTGCCCTGGTGATCTTTTTGAAGAATATAATAATATCAATTGCGGTAGCTATGTTCTAGCAAACTACAATCAGGCAGCGGGAAGCTGGAAAAAGGCACTTGCTTATTATAACGTAGGCCCAACAGGTTATAACTCCAGTTGGAAAATGCGCCGTCAAGGAAAAAAGTATGCGAAACAAGTAAAGCAACATCAGAAAAATCTGAAGCAGGCTTTATAAGAGAAGCTTAATCTATATTTAAGTAATCACTTAAACAGTTTTGATAATAATTATATATTTGAAAAGTATAGATGCTTTTTAGGGGATTAAAAAAGTTGATAAAGCGAATATTAGCTGCATACTCTTATTTATATAAATTATGTTATTCCGAATAATAGTGTCATTGCTTATCTATAGAAAAAAATATCAACCTTAAAAGAACTAGAAGCCACTTAAACCGGACTATCAGCCATTGCCAGCATCGCGATGGCTAACTCTTTTTCTTTTACACCTCACGCATAAAAAAAAGCCCCCTCGATGAGGGAGCTTTTTTAGAATAATGAGCTGGCGATGACTTACTCTCACATGGGTAACCCCACACTACCATCAGCGCTAAGAGGTTTCACTTCTGAGTTCGGGAAGGGATCAGGTGGTTCACTCTTGCTATGGTCGCCAGCACAACTGTTGATGGACTTGTTCGGGTCTGATTTAACTGCGGTGCAGTATGTGCCGTACTTTAGTCCAAATGAGTTATTAACAGCGGGCAGATCTGGGTCTGAATTGTATGTTCCAGCATCAGGCTGAATCAAGGGATATTGCATATTTATGAATCGATTGATGCTTTGTATACAACTGTTTGGGTGTTGTATAGTCAAGCCTCACGAGCAATTAGTATTGGTCAGCTTCACATATCACTATGCTTCCACATCCAACCTATCAACGTCCTGGTCTTGAACGGCTCTTTAGGTGACATAAAGTCACGGGGAAATCTTATCTTGAGGTAGGCTTCCCGCTTAGATGCTTTCAGCGGTTATCCCTTCCGAACATAGCTACCCGGCGATGCGACTGGCGTCACAACCGGTACACCAGAGGTTCGTCCACTCTGGTCCTCTCGTACTAGGAGCAGATCCTCTCAAATTTCCAGCGCCCACGGTAGATAGGGACCGAACTGTCTCACGACGTTCTAAACCCAGCTCGCGTACCTCTTTAAATGGCGAACAGCCATACCCTTGGGACCTGCTTCAGCCCCAGGATGAGATGAGCCGACATC
>NZ_JFCC01000061.1:0-14556 GCF_000582925.1 Acinetobacter sp. 1294596
TCCCATAAAGTATAATTTCCTTAAAATCAAAAACTTATTTACATATTATTTAATTTATAATATAGAAAATATACTTCTATTCTGTATATTTTCTATAGATCATAAAAATCTTCAATACTATATTTTAATAAAATCTATTTAGCTATAGGTTGAGCAGAAAGCGGCACACCAAATAACTGGTCAAAAATCCAGTTAAAGGTAAAAGTATAAAAAGGAATAATAACAATTAAAGAAGCATCTAAAATAAATGCTTTGAGTAATGTAATTTCCATCCACCAGGCAATAAGAGGAATCAGAAAAACAATTAGGGTGAGCTGAAACCCTATTGTGTGGGCTATACGCCGTTTCACAGTACGGGTACGTATCGTTTGACGTCTTTCCCATGCTTCGAACATCAGGTTATATACCAGATTCCAAAGTGCCGCCATACTGGTCACTAAAATTGCTAGAGGTCCAGTATGGCTTAATGTGCTGCCAGTCAATAAAGCGAAACATAGCGAAGAAATTCCCATTCCGATGATTTCATAGCTAGTGATATAGACTACTCGACGTTTCATTCCTTGCATGAATGAGATTACCTGAACAAATTGATAAGATTCCCTATTTTAATTTCAGTTAGAATTATTGATAAAGTTAATAGCTTTCAGTTGAACTGATAACAAATGAATTTTAGTAGTGAAAATATTGAGTTATTTCTTGCTGTTCTTGATGCAGGCTCTTTTTCTGCGGCCGCACGAAATTTACGTAGGGTTCCGTCGGCAGTAAGCATGGGTATAGCCAACCTGGAGGCAGAATTAGGACTAATGCTTTTTGAAAGGACTCCACGCAAGGTTATTCCTACAGCTACGGCGCTGGCATTAGTACCCCAAGCCAGAATGATTTCAGAGCAACTTAGGCAGATGACGAAGCATGCATGTGAACTGTCTTTGGGCCTAGAGAATATTTTAAAAATAGGTGTCGTTTCTGATGTAAATAACCGGAAGCTCTTGCTGGCTATACAAAAAATTGCCTCAAAATATCCCCTGCTTCATATTGAAGTTATTACAGCGCCACAGGATGATATTCTACATATGCTTTATGCAGAACAGATCAGTATCTGTCTGGCCAGTTCCGGTCAAAATATTAAGATGCAGGAATATTTGCAGCTTGTTACTACAGAGACAGTGGTAGCTACAATTTCAGCAAACCATGAATTGGTACGTACAAATAAAGATGCAATTTTTATTGAAGATCTGATTAATATACGGCAGATATTAGTTGCAAGCACCGAGCTGGACATAACAGATTTAAGGCCTGTGATAGGTGCTTCTTACTGGCGAACCAATCATTTACAGACAGCAATTGATATGGTGGAGATAGGCTTAGGCTGGGGTAACTTTCCTTTATCTCTGGTAGAAGATCTGATTGATACTGGCCGACTAATCCAGTTAAATTTTAAAAATACACAAAATCAGCTCCCTATGCCGGTCTATTTGGTCTGGTTAAAAGATAAGGTACTTCCTAAAGCCTCTCGTGAATTAATAGAGCTGATCCGCGAAGACTGGTCAAAATAATGACTAGATTAGATTAAATAGGAAAATTTTTTCTTGAACTTTATCTTTTAAATGTAAAAATTAATCTACTTTGACATGATGCCAAAGCCATAATCATAAGCCCAAATAGATACTGTATCTCTATTGTAAGGTGTTAAAGATAAACGGCAGCCTTGCTCATGGGCAATTTGGTATTCTTATGAGCTCAGAAAGTTCGTTATTCCATAAATGGTTTAAGACTTTTAAAGAGGCATAGTAAAAACTTCTATAAACAATAAAATTATTAAAAACAGAATTATTGTTCAATAAATCATCCAATTTCATCTACATTATTAAATTAAAAAGGTATTATGAGCCGAAATATATCAGAATTTGATTAATTTATGATGTTCATGAGAAAACTGGGTAAGTCTCTTGACCTGGACTTGAGAAAATTAATACTTTTATTAATCGTATTCTGCGTATCTACACTCTTCTTTGTATCTTTAGGCGTAAGTTATTTAATCGTAAAAAACCAGTTGATCAGCAACTCTTTAGCGATTAACTCGGAATATGCAAATAAAATTGCTCTTAATACAGACAATCATTTTCAAAATATATTAAAAGAACTCAAGTACAGTGCTCAATCTTTGGGGAAAGACTTTAACAGTTTTGCGTTAAGAGAAGCAGAAGTTGATCGTCTTAAATACCAGTCAGATCACTATAACAGTGTAGTCATTGGTGATGCTGAAGGCAGGCTCATCAACTTTTCTCCCAACATTTTAAATATTGACCGGAATAAAATTCAGACCACGCCCGGAATTCAAGCCTCACTTAAAAATAAAAAAACTTATATTTCTTCACCTTATTACTCTGTAAAAGATAATCTGATTGTTTTCTTGTCCCAGCCTATCTTTGATAAAGATAATAACTATAAGGGCTTTATAGGCTCAGCCATTTACTTAAAACAGAAAAATATTATTAACCATCTCTTAACGATCAACTACAGTTATAAAAAGAGCTACATGTATGTGATTGATCAGAATAATAAGATTATTTTTCACCCTGATACAAAAAGAATTGGAGAAACTGTTAGGAATAATACAGGCCTGAAATACATGCAGGCGACCAAAAATGGAAATATCCGTTTGATAAACAGTCGAGGCGTAGATAATCTTGCCGGCTTTTCATACATCCCCTCAACCAAGTGGCTTATTGTCTCTCAGCAGCCCACTAATGAGTTACTTGAGCAGGCATCGACTATTATTTATAAAGTTACAGGCGGAATTTTCCTGTTTTATCTGCTTATTTTTTATATTGTCTGGAGATTTGCACTAGTTATTTCCAATCCGTTACATAACCTAGCCAATATGGCCAGTCTGCTGAATCAGCCTAAAATCGAAGAAAGAATCAAAAGGATTAATCCTTGGTACTATGAAGTCACCAAGTTCAAGTTATCACTTTTATTAAGCGCACGTAAATTTTCTCATAAGCTAACCGAAATGGATCATCGTATTAATACAGATCCACTGACTGGCTTATTAAACCGTAGAGGGATGCAGTTCTTTACAAAAGGAATGATAGATTCTAAAGTTCCTTTTTCTGTACTTCTGATTGATATAGACCATTTTAAACGTATTAATGATACGTATGGTCATGATGAAGGTGATGAGGTATTAAAAACTTTGGCTAAGATCATGTTGGAAAATTTCCGCAAAAATGATCTTTGTTGCCGTCATGGTGGTGAAGAATTTATTGTAATTATTCCAAATGTTAATAAACAAGAGGTCTATGAAAGTGCTGAAAGATTTCGCCATGCCGTAGAAACATATATTATTAATAATGTTGGCAGAATCACGGTCTCTATTGGTATTGCGTCGTGGCCCGAGAGCTCAAATAGTTTTACAGAAGTATTAAAAATTGCCGACAACAATCTTTACCATGCCAAAAATCATGGCCGCAACCAGGTAAAGCACAGCTAAAAAATATAATTCAGGAAATTTATGAATCAGCTATTTTAAAGCATAACTTTTAGAGTATCAGATATATAACTGATCCTTTAAGGGGTATGCTTTTTTATGCTATATAATTTTTACTGATTTTTTTCTCAACTGATTTTTTCACAATTGAAGTTACTTTGTTCTATATTAAGTAACCCTGCTTAATCTTGATGAGCAGACATTACGCTCTCTATTTCTATATTCCCCTTAAAACAATTAATGGCATACTGAACTATTCTATTTTTAAATATATAATAAATATTATGATATTTATCAGGATGAGTGTTCATATAACAGTTATTAACATTATCAGATATTTATTAAAAACAAAAACATGATTAAAATTTTTATATTTTCTTACTTGTACTCAGGCTGGATATTAATCCATATTTAATATACATGAGCAAATGCTCTACGCATCAGGTCTTTTGATCTATCGATTTTAGCGAGTTTTGATAATAGAGTTTAATTTTTATTTATTCAGACGTTATCATATAAGCTCTAGTTTTACACCTGATCGACTGAATATGGCTGAGCTTCTTATACCATTCTTTATAGCAATTATTCTATTAACAATAACCCCGGGACTGGATACAGCATTAATTATACGAACAGCTACTGTAGGAAATAAAAGTAAAGCATTCAATGCAGCCTTAGGTATTGCGTGTGGCTGTTTAGCATGGGGTGTACTCGTAGCTTGTGGAATAGGCGCTATTTTAGCTACCTCTGAACTTGCATTTAATCTGTTAAAATGGTTAGGAGCTGTTTATCTGGTATGGTTAGGTATTGGCTTGATTTTTAAACCTCGAACAGCTTTTGAGATAACGTCAAATCCTAACAGACAGGAAAATTGGTTTTTAAAAGGTTTGATTACGAATATATTGAACCCTAAAGTCGGGTTCTTCTATGTCTCATTTTTACCCCAGTTTATTCCAACTGGTGAAAATTCTACATATTGGCTTTTAAGCTTAGTAGCCATTCATGTGGGTTTAGGCATTTTATGGTCATTATTTTTGATTACTTTGATGAAACCTATTTCGAGATTTCTACAACAAGGTAAAACTCTGAAAAAAATTGATCAAATAACTGGCTCCATTTTTATATTGTTCGCGCTGAAATTAACCTTCACCAATAGATAACCCCCATACTATTTACCTGAATGACAATCATGCATTTTAAAAATTTAAACGTTTAACTTTTATAATAAATTTTCATTTGCATAAAGAGTGGGTTTAAGCAGTTTCTGTCTGGCCCACTTGGTGATAAGCACGATTAAAATAAACCAGACTTTGATCATGCTGGCTTTGTTGAATCGCAACAATAGGACAAATCAAAATAGTGTGAGTTCCCACTTGTTGAATTTGCTCAATCTCGCAGTCGAAACTTACCAAAGCATCTTCCAACACAGGTGCACCTGTTTCCAACTCAATCCATGCGCCATGTTTAAAGCGTTCTTCTGGCGTGAGTTTAGATGAAAATGCTTTTGAAATATGTTCGTGATGCGCGCCTAAAACATTTACCGTTAAAATTTTGTTATCCAGGAAATGTGCATGTGAGCTTGCAGCCTGGTTCATACAGACCAATAATGTCGGTGGTGTGTCAGTCACACTACACACAGCAGAGGCAGTAAATCCAAAACGGCCAGACATACCTGCCGTGGTCACAACACTGACTGCACTTGTGAGTAAAGACATTGCATTTCTAAAGTCTGTTGCCTGAACCATGACATTATTCCTAAATTGAACCGTACTTTTTCCTGTGTGTTTGCTATACCGCCCAACTCCATCAGGAAGGTACTATCGACATGCGTTCTGATTAGAACGACATGTAGCAAGTAAAATGAGGGTTACTTGTTTGATTATCAACTGCCATCAAAAAAGTAACCCTTTATACCACTTATTGGTAAATATTAAGCAGTAAGTTCCAATCCTGTAAGTTCTCTGCGAACGATTTCTGCACCTGCACTTAAGGCATTTAACTTGCCACGTGCCACTTCACGAGAAAGAGGTGCCATACCACAGTTTGTGCAAGGATAAAGCTTGTCAGAATCTACAAACTGAAGCGCTTTACGGAGTGTATTCGCCACTTCTTCTGGTGTTTCAATCTGGTTAGATGCGACATCAATTGCACCGACCATCACTTTTTTACCGCGAATAAGCTCGAGTAAATCAATAGGCACATGTGAGTTATGACATTCTAATGAAATGATATCAATGTTAGAAGCCTGAAGTTTCGGAAACGCTTCTTCGTATTGACGCCATTCTGAACCAAGTGTTTTTTTCCAGTCTGTATTAGCTTTAATGCCGTAACCATAGCAAATATGAACCGCAGTTTCACATTTTAGGCCTTCAATGGCACGTTCCAAAGTCGCGACACCCCAGTCATTGACTTCGTCAAAGAATACATTAAATGCAGGTTCATCAAACTGAATAATGTCTACCCCAGCAGCTTCTAATTCTCTTGCTTCTTGGTTCAAGATTTTAGCAAATTCCCAAGCCAGTTTTTCACGGCTCTTGTAATGACCATCGTAAAGCGTATCAATCATGGTCATTGGCCCAGGTAACGCCCACTTGATAGGTTGATTGGTTTGCTGACGTAAAAACTTGGCATCTTCAACAAAAACCGGCTTTTGACGTGATACCGCACCCACTACAGACGGTACACTTGCATCATAGCGATCACGAATTCGAACTGTTTCACGCTTCTCAAAATCTACACCATTTAAGTGTTCAATAAACGTCGTCACAAAATGTTGGCGGGTTTGTTCACCATCACTGACAATATCGATGCCAGCAAGTTGTTGCTCGTGTAATGCCAAACGTAACGCATCTCTTTTACCTTCAATCAAGCCTTCGTTTTCGAGTTTCCAAGGTGACCAAAGCTTTTCAGGTTCTGCAAGCCAAGACGGTTTAGGTAAGCTGCCAGCAGTTGAAGTCGGTAATAATTTTTTCATGACCAATGACCTGTATGTATATTAATTAAGAGCGTAATTTGCAGACCACTGCTCAAGAATCGCTTGGTATGGTTTGATAAATTGCTCTTCAACAAACTTCCCCTGCTCAATAGCCAGACGGCTACGTTCTTCTCGGTCATACACAATGCGAGTGAGTGAATAATCTTGATTCTTCAAACTTGGCTGATAATATTTACCGGCAACTGAATTTGCATTATAAATTTCAGGTCGGTAAATTTTTTGGAAGGTTTCCATTGTGCTGATGGTACTGATCAACTCAAGGTTGCTGTAATCACTCAACAAATCACCTGAAAAATAGAATGCTAAAGGCGCGGCGCTATTTGCCGGCATAAAATAGCGTACCATTAAGCCCATTTTTTGGAAATATTCGTCAGTTAATGAATAGTCTTCTTGCTTGTATTCGACACCCAAAACAGGATGTACATTTTCAGTACGGTGATAGACCTTACTTGTTGAAACGCTTAGGCAAATGACAGGCGCTTTTTTAAAGTTTTCTTTGTAAGTGTCTGAGTTAATGAAACTTTTAAACAGGTTGCCATGTAATTCACCAAAATTTTCTGGTGTGCTAAAGCTAGGCTGATCTTTATTATGATCGAGCAACAGCACACTAAAATCATAATCACGGACATAAGAAGAAAAATTGTTGCCCACAATACCTTCAATATATTTACCGGTTTTTTTATCGATAATATTGGTTTTCAATATTTCAATCAAAGGAAGCCCACTGCTATGGTTTTGCACATCAATATTCATTTCAACTGAAATGATTTTAAGCTCAACAGTATAGCGGTCGCCTTTAGGGTTGTCCCAATGAGCCAAGGCATTGAAACGATTATCAATCATGCATAATGTGTTGCGCAAATTTTCCTGACGGCTCATCCCTCTTGCCAAGTTAGCAAAGTTAGTGGTAAGGCGCGTATTGTCTGCTGGACGATAGTTTTCATCGAAACAAATACTTTTAATCGTAAACGTAAATTCTTTATTCATTGTGATCAGTACCCTAATTTCCGAGATAAACCTAAAAAATCTTTTTGCTCTTTTTAAACTTTCCAGCCTTATCAGTTTTGCGCCTTTTGGTCTTATCAAAAGTGAATTACTGGAGCGCTTCAGAACATGAATAGATTTATACCGCAATCACAACATGAATAAAAATGATTTAGTCTCATTGGAAAGTGAGTTCAATTCATGTTTAAAAACTAACGCTATTAGAATTAAAGAATATTGGTAAAAAAAATGAGATTTTTAAATTCTTTTCCTACTAATAATTTTTTAATTTTCTGCATGTTATAGTGTAGGAACTTATATTTATTCTGATTTAATCATCGTACTTATGATTTAAATCATACATGTATATGGTTATATCTAAGCAGATAGAGGGCTGGTGCATGATTTAACGGGTTGTAGCGTTATAATTTGAACTGGTAATTTTAGTAACTTATAACAGAGCTTAATCATCATTAGAAAAAATTTTCAAAAATAACAGTTTGATTTAAGAATTTTGAATATTACTGAATCTTTAACTGAGTTTTTTATATGGGCCCTTAACTGTACTTCTATACATCATAGCTAGCATGATTTTATTCAAGTTTTATCGCATAAAGATTATATAATTTAATATTCTTCTAGTGCTCATTTTTTGAATATAATCTATTTTTAAAGTCATATGTTGAATACCAATTGTTAAAGCTGCTTCATAATCAATTAGGGATTTTAATTGCCCCTTTTATTTTTATTGCCTCTTTAACAGGGCTACTCTATGGCTTAACGCCCCAGCTTGAGAGCTTTATTTATAAAGAGCAGCTATCCGCACTACATAGCCCAAACCATAAAACTCAACCTCTTAGTCAACAGGTTGCAGCTGCCTCAACTGTTTTACCTCATGATGCAAAGATATTTGCAGTTCGAACACCACAGACTTCTGAACATACAACACGCATTTTTTATCAGGTGCCCGACAACCCTGATACAGTTAAGGCAATATTTATAAATCCTTATACATTAAAGATCCAAGGTGAACTTCCTGTTTACGGTACCAGTGGAGTTTTACCTTTAAGAACTTTTTTAGACCAGTTACACCGCAGCTTATTACTAGGTGAATATGGTCGTATATATAGCGAATTTGCAGCAAGCTGGTTAGGACTATTCGCTTTAACTGGCCTGATTCAATGGTGGAGCTATCGTAAAAAAAATAAATCCATTCATTCACGCCATTCACGTATCAAATGGCATTATATTTTCGGTTTAACTGTATTACCGATGCTATTTTTCTTTTCGATTACCGGTTTAACATGGTCAAAATGGAGCGGAGCAAACATTGCACAACTTCGCCATTTACTCAATAGTGATACACCAACTTTGCATCTGGCATTAAATCCAAAAAAGATGAATGTGATAAATCCACATGCTGAACATTACATGCAGATGGATATGTCAGGCCAACACCTTTCAACTAAATTAAACTTTAAAGATTTTGATCGTATTGTCGAGCTTGCTCATCAAAATGGTTTAAACGCACAAGCATTACAAATTAAACCCAGTTATCAAAAAAATCGGGCCTGGTCGATAGAAGAAATGAATCATCGTTGGCCAATTCAAATTGATGCTTTAGCGGTAGATATGTCAACTCAACACATTATTGACCATTTAAGATTTAGTGATTTTCCATTATCTGCAAAATTAACACGCTGGGGAGTAGATTTACATATTGGGGTTCTGTTCGGCTGGCTAAATCAAGTTTTGCTAGTTCTGTCTGCAGCCATAATCTTATTACTACTAATATTTTCTTATCAGGCATGGTGGACTTACCAACGACCTTTAGATACGTTACGAAAGTTTAACCAAGACCTATGGCAACAGTGGAAAAATTGTAATCAATTCCAAAAAATTATTTATATCAGTATTTTATTTGGCTTATATTTTTTACTACCTGTATGGACGATAAGTGTAGTGCTATTACAATTAACTGCAATAGTGTTCCACTATTTAATTCTAAAAAAAATCCCATAAAAATTAAATGCATAAGTGATAAATATTTAATTTATTCGTGTCCCGTGAATAGATTTATACAGCTAATTGCTTCATAGGTTTTTCAATTAAAAATAATTGAGTAATAAGAAACCCCGGCATCCTGCCGAGGTTTCTCATATGGGGTTGCTAGATATAACTCCTGTCTTATCTCACAGTCCTGGTGCTGAAACTTATTATTGTTGTTTTATGTTCTGGAACATCCTGTTCCTTCATGACTTCATCATAAAAATATTCTCATCGACTGCATAGCAGTTATAAGCGCCTATTGATGTCAGTGAAAACTTACAAAATTTTATGCTCATCTATTTTATAAGTTAGATAGCCTGTTCCAACATATAACTGCTATGAAAAGCTACTTTCTTTTTTATCGTAGATACGTTATTAACGTTCACTCCTACCCTCTACTATACGTAGGGGGGTCTGTTCAAATGTTCCTATTTTCACATCAGCAGGAATATAGATTTCAGTTGCTAGAGGAACTTTTAATGCTGAATACCGTGTATCTACGCTCAGAGTAATTGCTTTTAATTTTTTGTTTTCATTATAGACAGGACTTGATACCCAACGTAATTGCATTACAGCATATTGCCCATTATCAATTACTAAATTTTGAGCCAGCTGTTCAGGTCTGGTACCATTTTCCAAAGGCAAAATCTTATCTTCTGAGCCATAAATTTTAACTCGTGGACGTGCCGGGAATTGGCATTCTGGTCCTTTATTATAAATTTTAATTTCTGTACCAGAATGTGACATACCATTAAAATCACCTGCTTTATTATCGACCTGAATAGTTAACTGCTCTGCTCGGCACTCTTGTACTGCAGATGAGTCCATGACCAACTGTTGTGGAGTTGGAATGAGTAAAATGGCCAATAATGGATTGGTGAATAGCATAGAAAGCTCCTAAAAGAGATAAAATACATTGCCTGACAGTTACAGAATTTTAGGTACTCCTTTGGTATTGAATTTAAAAAGTTCTATTTTTGATTCATGGGGATGATTAATAAGCTAACAACAACTGCAAAATTATATTTTTATTTATTAAGTATTGATTAGGTTAAAATTTAATTTAAACCTTTTTAAGCCACCTCTAGAATCCTTTAAAATAGTTTCTGCTTGATATAACAAACTAAAATTAAAATACAATTCTAAGATATACCTGATTTTGGGGACTAAAGATAAAAAAGACATGGATAGATCAAGTGATCAAAAAAATAATATATTTAAATATGTTAGCACTGGTAGTGACTTATAGTTCTTTATTCTACCAGACTACTATTGATGTTGAACGTCTAGCCGTCGATACAATCGAGAAGGATGAGGTAATAGCTGGAGGAGCACCTTTCCAATTTCTTATCGATGGAGAAATTTCGCCTGTAGGTAGCATCGGTATTGATCCTTTATCCTTAGTTATAGGTTTAGACGAGTTCCACTACCTATACTTTATTCTAGACTATATATTCTGGTTATTGATTCTTCTAAGTTTTTATTTTATTTATTTAAAATATGGTCACTTAAAGCGCACTTAAAACTATTTGGTGTTTAGTTGAATTACTTTATACAGGTGGTGTTCCAAGCCACGGTTCGGTTATTTCTTCTACTGCTTTTAATATAATAATTTAATGAAGAGTGTCTGGCTCAGTAACCTCCTGTCTATTTAATACTCATATTACTTCTCTTTTTTAGCAGAAATGAACAATCTGTTTTTATTCTTTCATATTAAATTCAAGTTAAGCAGAGACTTATAGCTAATAAAGTACTATAACGATAGACTATATTATGAAGATTATATTTACTTTTTAAAAACGTAAAATATAATCATTATCATAAAAATCTTGTGAAACTATATCCTGTGTTAAAACGTCACCTACTCCTCGGTTTGTTACCATTTAGCTGTCCTATTTTCGTATTTGCAAATGACCAAATTAGCTCATTACCTACTATCAGTTTACAGGCAACCAGCAAAACTGATAATGCTCATCTAGCCTATAAGGTCAGTACGGCAAGCTCTGCCACTCGTACTCATACCTTATTGAAAGATACTCCTCAGGCAGTCACGGTTGTTTCTGAAGCAGTCCTAAACGATATTCAAGCTACCCGCTTATCGGAAGCTCTTGATGTAGCAGGTATAGGGCGGGCAAATAACTTTGGTGGTCAAGGTTTAACCACATTTACCTCACGCGGGTTTACCAGCGGCGAATACTACCGAAACGGTTTTCCAATTAATCGTGGTTATCCCAATGCACCTGACAGTAATACCATTGAACGTATAGAAGTATTAAAAGGTGCATCCTCTAGTTTATATGGCCGTGGTGATCCGGGAGGTACATTCAATGTCATTAGTAAAGTACCCCATACTGAACAAAAAACAACTTTAGGTTTGAGTGTTGATCATGAGGGCCTGTTGCGGGGCATTTTAGATACAGTCGGTGCTTTAACTGAAGATGAGAGTCTTATGTACCGCTTAAATGTCATGGGAGAAAACGGAAATACTTACCGCGACCATGTTAATTTAAAGCGTTGGAATATCGCACCTGTTATTCAATGGAGTCCTTCAGACACCACTAAAGTGACCTTAGAAGCTGATCTGTTACGTAACCAGCATGCTTTAGACCGGGGTTTTACCCGCTACGAAGGACAAAAAAGATATAATTTTGACCCGGCAGAGTACTGGTGGGAAACTGGCAAGAACCGGAATCGCTTATATAATGATAATGACATGCTACAGTTACGTATTGAACATACCTTTAATGATGACTGGACACTTAATATTGGTACTCAATATTTAAATGGAAATCTGCATGGTTATGCAGTTGAGGCAAATGGCATTAAAGCTGACACAGAGGGTGAACTACTTACCCGTAATTATAACTGGCGTAATTTAGATTGGATTGATAAAAACTTTCAGGCCAATATAGTCGGTAATTTCAATTTATTTAATTTAGAGCATACTTTAATTTCAGGCATAGAACTTGAAGATTATGATTATAAATCTTTTATTATTCGTTCGAAGGATCATTTTGATTTAGATATTAATCATCCATATAAACCACAATCATTGCCAGAATTAAATAATATAACCACCCACGACCGTGAACAATTAAAAAGCCAAGCTTTATTTATTCAGGATCAAATTCATCTGACTGATCGTTTAAACACCTTGCTTGCTTTACGCTTGGAAAGCTATCAGCATGATTATCACAACTTTATTTCTAATACCTCTTGGTCTACAGATAACCATGCTCTTATTCCGCGCATTGGTATGACTTATGATCTGACCGACCAACTGACAGCATATGCCAATATTAGCAAATCATTTAAGCCTAACTCCGGAGCAGATCGTAATAATCAGGGCTTTAACCCTGAAGAAGGTATTTCTTATGAAATAGGTACAAAGTACACATTACTAGATGAACAGCTTTCTTTTGACACTGCCATTTATTGTGTAAAAAAAGAGAATGTTTTAACTCTTGACCCAACAAACTCGACTAAAAGTATTGCTGCTGGAGAGGTATCAAGTAAAGGTTTTGACTTAAGTCTGATAGGCAATATTATACCGGCGTGGAAAATTATAGGAAACTATTCATATGTCGATGCTAGTGTAAATAAAGACAATACCTTAGAAAAAGGAACACATCTAGCCAATATTCCTCAAAATTCATTTAATTTACTCAGCATTTATGAATTTAAATCAGGATTATTTGATGGTTTAGGCATAGGCATTAATCAGCGCTATATTGGTAACCGAAAAGGTCAGACTGCAAATAATACTTATACGATGGGCAGTTATGCAACAACTGATTTAATTTCATACTATAACTTAAATCCTGATTTAAGATTCAGCTTTGATATTAAGAATATTTTTAATAAAGAATATGATGATAGTGCTTTTAACCGCTATGTATATCCTGGACAACCACGCACTGCAAAGTTAGGTATTACATACAGTTTTTAGTTAAAGAGCGCAGATATTCATTCTTAATTCCACTTTAAATAATAGGTAGCATAATAAGCCTTATTTCTGATTTTCTAAGTAAGAACAATAAGGCTTCAATTAACTAAAAAATACTGATTTATGAGAAAACATTTCTAATATACTTATAAAATATCTATGAGCAAAAGATTTTCTTCGGATTAGATATCTAAAATAGAAGCTAAAGAATAGGATGAGTATTTATCAAACTTTATCTAGCCTATTTACTTGGTGCAGGAGATATTATTAGTAAAATTCTGTTTATTGTATAATTTAATCTTATTATTAAATTATACAAACTTAAAAGGCCTAGCATAATGAATGCTAGACCTATTTAAAAAATATAAATATATGGATGATTTTAATGTTACTTCATCATTGAAACCATTCGTTCAGCCATTTGTAAGTGTGTAGCAACCGCACTACGTGTTTGAACAAGCATGTTCTTTAAGTCAGAGTTTTTAGCATTTGGAATCAATTTTTTATCGATAACCATGAGGACTTTACGATGTACTTCCACTTGGCTCTTCATATAATCTTTATCAGTGTCAGAAGATGATCTGTTAAGTTTATCAACGATCTTATCACTGTCACGCTGTAATAACTTGCTAATCTCACTGGTCTCTGGTGTTAGCATCAGACGAGTTGCCAGTGCTTGACCTTTTTGCTCATTCGCTGAGTGTTCACGAATCATCATCTGAGCATATTGACGGACTTGAGCCATTTTTAACTTTGGCAAGGCCGCGTTTGCCTGCATAATCTCGCCATTGTTGGCAGTACTCAATATTTTAATAATCTGGTTATCGGATAAGTCTTCATGCTTATCATGCCACATTTTAGAATGATGTTTTCGATCATCCATAGAGTGATGGTCTTTGGTTGTACTTTGGCATGCAGTCAGGCCTAATATACTACTAAAAGCAATACAGCTGACTATCTTTTTCACTGTTATAGTTTCCACTTTGGCATCCTTTTAGAGTTTTATTATTGAAGTAACTTTTTTAAGATAGTCTAATTAAATCGGAAATAATGTACTTTTTCAGTTGCTTTGTTAGATAAATGTATAAACAT
>NZ_JFCC01000062.1:0-14194 GCF_000582925.1 Acinetobacter sp. 1294596
TAGCATCATCTACACGGTTTTTTAAATTTGGTACTCGACGGGACTTATTAATCAGTGCGTCAATATCACCAGACTTCACTAATTCCTGATAGCGATAAAATGTATCTCTTGAAACACCCATCACTTTGCATGCTCTGGATACATTCTGAAGCTCTTCAGCTAAATTAAGCAGACCTACTTTGTGTTTAATGATTTGATTGTTAGTATGCAACATAAGAAAGTTACCTTTGTTTGATTAAGATTTCGACACCTTTATCAAAACGGGTAACTTTCTCTTTTTCAAGAAGAATGTACGATCAAGTCTGAACTAATACAGCTTAGGAGTGGTAAGCTCATTCAGATACTTCATGAGGAAACCTCTCCAGTTTGGCGCCTGTATTTATATCGTCCACAGCGGGGCCCGACACCTTTGCGAATCCGAGCATTGTTTGATTACTTAGCGGAAGTGTTGGGCCATATAGAAACCTGAATCAGATGGAACTAACCTTTTTTCTAGAAAGTAGAAATCAGATAAGACCATCATGTATTTAGAGTAACTACAATTTTTCCTATTTTCTGATTTGATTCAAGATAGCGCTGAGCGTCATGCATGTCCTCAAAGTTAAAGCAACAGTCGATCACTGGACGAAGATATCCTGCACCTATACTGCTAAGAATAAATCGTCTGGCTTGCTCCCTTAGAACAGGGTCATGGAGAACCTCAAGGAACAAAAAACCTCGCATGGTTAAGCTCTTGCGTAATGCAACTTTAAGGGGAAATGGTGTGATCTCCGGGCTAAGTGCACCATGCATGACCATAGTTCCTCCCACAGACATCGCTTTTGCAATCTGTTCAATATGTGGCCCTCCTACAGCATCGAAGGCGACATCAAGATGTTCTCCACCCAAACGTAAAACAAGCGCCTCATACAAATCTGGTTCATCTTCACTGGCTATAACATTTTTAACACCGAGATCTAGTAAACGTTGCTTTTTCTCTATCGTCTGTGTACTTGCAATTACCTTAGCACCCGCTGCTTCAGCGATCTGTATCGCAGCTAGTCCTACGCTACTTGAAGCTGCTGTGATCAAGATCGTTTTTCCTTTCGAAACTCCACCAGCATGGATTACACCACCCCAAGCCGTCAAATACTGCATCCAGATTGAAGAAGCTTCTTCCCAGCTTAAACTGTCGGGTTTGTGAACTAAAAAAGTTTCTGGAATCAGAAGCTTGTCCGTATATGTCCCATATTTAGCTAGATTGTCAGTCGGAAGAATCGATACTGCATCTCCTGGAGAAAATTGACGTACAGCTTCACCTATCGCAAGAACTACGCCTGCTCCCTCATATCCCAGACGAGAGGGGAATACTGCTTTTTGAATATAAGTACCACGCCGAAACATTACATCAGCCCGGTTGAGTCCGATCGTTTTCATCTGTATTAGAACTTCTCCTGCGGCTGGTAAAGCCACAGGAAGGGTTTCTAATGTCAGAACATCTGTATCTCCAATACAATTGAAGCGCCAAGTCTTGGCCTGAAGTGCGTTAAATGACATCAATAACGACCTTAATATTGGCAGAGCGATCTTGAACAGCATCATGAGCCTCAATCGCTTGGTCTAGTGTAAAATGACGAGGATCAACAATAGGACGCAGTTTACCTTCCTCAACGAGACGAGTGGCGATCTTAAGGACATCACCATGATGAGAACGGCGATTGCCTGTTAACATCGGCAATAGGACGAATACGCCAGACAGTGTGGCACACCGTAGAGATGAAATCGCTAAATTATGATTACCAAATGCAGCACAGCTGGTAATGTGGCCATAGTGAGTTGTCATGGAAAGTGAAGCTTCGAGTACTGGACCACCCACAGTGTCGTAAACAATGTTAAAACCTTGACCCTCAGGGCTTGCAGCAATAATGTCATCGGAAGATGCTGTTGTGTAATCGAGAGGTGTTGCACCGAGTTCTGAAATCAGTGATTGATCAGCTGTACGACCAGTCGCCCAAACATTTGCATCAAGTGCTTTTGCAAGCTGAACAACCATATAACCAACGCCACCAGCACCACCCTGAACCAGTACAGTTTGCCCTGGTTGGACCTTAGCATTATCCACTAAACCTTCCCAAGCGGTGAGGAACGTCAATGGTAGTACTGCTGCCTCGCGCATAGAGATATTCCGTGGCTTTAATGCGATCAGATCAGCATCTGCTACAACATATTCTGCTAAAGATCCTTGAAGACCACGAACGCCACCAATCAGACCGTAAACTTCATCTCCGACGTTGAAGTGAGTGACACCTTCACCAATAGCAGTTACACCCCCAGCCATATCTGTTCCCAACACGGCAGGAAGCTCTGGCATAGCATATGGTGCTTCACCAAGACGAATTTTATAATCAATAGGGTTTACACCACTAGCATGAATACGTACTAGAACTTGCCCAGCCTCTGGTTGAGGTATAGGGAGTTCTACACGTGTAAATTCATGATCACCAAAATTTTCTAGGATAAGAGCATTCATCATCTTATTCATAATTGTTCCTTATTTTTAACTGGGGGATGATGTGCACAGTACCAAAGTAAATTAATCCAATAAATGATATTTATAGGATTTAATAATTCCTAAATAATGAATAATAAATATCATCCGCTCACTAAAGATTTGCTAGTACAGTACCTAAACCGGACATTTCTATTTCGGGCTTACATGTTGTGTTATTCACCAATTAAAATGTCTATGCGATAAACCATTTAAAATGTCCTGTTTTTAACCACAAGAGTCAAGCACAGGATTTAACTTTCTTTGTTCAATAACAGCTTTCTGAGCTTTACGACTCGGCATACTTTTCTTGAGACGGGAACGTTTATTCTGTTTTTCCAACTCTTCATGCTGTTGCTGAATATGTGCCAGAACTGTACCTAACCGTTTATTCTCAACGATCTCATTCTGCTGTAGCCCAGCTAATTTATTGAAAATGCTGTAGTTGAGCTTTCGTCCCTCGTGCATGAGGGCCACAGTCCCATCCGGGTACTCCAGAAATGAAATATATTGCCCAACAAGCTTATGATTCAGCTCTGTCGGTTCAAGCAGATAAATACATTTGTCATAGGTCAGGGTCAGATTCTTGGTGACCTTACGCGGTTCCTGCCAGGTAAAAATATCATCCAGTTCAAGATGAGATTCGGTTAATGGCCGATGTAAATTCTTTGAGTTTCGCGCACACTTGGCAAACTTCTGATTGAAATGCTCAATAAAGCAGGGCAGCCAGGCATTTGCCTCGGCAATTGAACAGATACCTTCTAGGCGCATTTCCTTGATCAGGCGATCCTGGAGTGTTCTATTGGCACGTTCCACACGGCCTTTGGCCTGGGGTGAGTTGGCGAAATAATATCAATATTTAACTCATTCAGAATCCGCCCAAATTGCGTGATCTGGCTATCTTGGCTCGATTTCTGATTCACTCGGAATACCGAGTGTTTATCGCTATAAAACGCTAAAGGCTTGCCGTATTGCTCAATGTAGGCTCGGGTTGAAAGCATATAATCAAAGGTCGTTTCAGCCTCACAAAAGCGCAGATGCAACAGCTTTCCAGTGGCGTCATCGATATAAACCAGCAAGCAGCATTTGGAAGCTCGACCTTCAAACCAGTCATGATATGAGCCATCGATCTGGATCAGCTCACCGAAGCAATCACGGTTGTATCGAGGCTGATATGGACGTTTCAGGCGCTTGGATCGAGGAATCCAGAGGTCATTTGCAGTCATCCAGCGACGAACCGTTTCTACCGGGATATGCAGGCCAAACATGCTGCTGAGCTTCTCATGAGCCAATGTAGGACCAAAGCCAAGTAAATGTTCAGAAATAATGGAAAGACATTCTGATTTTAACAGGACGTCATGGCGACGATGACCCGGTTGACCACGACTGGCATGTGCCATACCTGAGACACCATCTTGATTGAGCTTCTGCAATAACCGGGTAATTTGACGGGTGGAAAGATTCAGGATTTCAGCAGCACGGACCTGGGTAATACGATGATCTCTAACGTCTTGCAGAACTGCAAGACGTTGAATTTCTTTATCAGACATAGTGATCAGCATCTATATTTTATATCCAGTCCATGGTGATAAAAACCATCATAAACCAGACATTTTTATTGGTGAGAATATAGACACTTTAAATGGGTTCTAACATGTTGATTTCGTATAAGGTGTATTATGTTAATTTTAAGAAAATTAAATAATTTAACCTTAAATATTTTTCATATCGGATTAACTCAAAGGAATAGATTTAAATGGACTAACTCCGTAAGTTAAAGTTTTTTGATTGATTTAATAAATTCAATAAATTGCGGCGAAAAATCTTTAAATAAAGGAATATCTTTATTTTCTAATAACACTTCTCCCATAAGCTTTAATCCTACGGCAAAAGATTTCATTGATTCTTCATCTATAATTTTTTTCTGCTGCAATTTTTCTAAAACTTTGAAAATATCATCGTGATTATAAGCAGTAAAAACAAGATCTTCAGTGTAAGTTGAAGGCTGTCCTTTTGGATCTACAAGATGCTTTACACTAATTTGATATTTATGTTGTTTCATCGGACTACCTCATTTTTAAGACAGCTAATATCAACAGCAGCTTGATCAATGCTCTTAGCAATTTGATGAATTGTTTCTTCAGTCAGTGCATTATTTTTTAATTTAAGTCGCAATGATGTTTTTAAGTTTGCCATTGCACGATAGATATCTAGATATTGATCATTATTTTGAATTTCACGTCGCGTCTCTAAGCGGCCAAGGATATGTTCTAAATGCTCTCTTTGACCATTTAAATGGTTAATACCAGTCACTGTAATCTTGTACTGCTTACGGTCACCATCAGGTTTTTCAATAGAAACAAATTGCATGTCTTCAAGATAAGATAAGGTTGGGTAAATTGTGCCTGTACTTGGGCTATATCCACCACCTACCAACTCACCAATGCTTTTAATAATTTCGTAACCGTATCTAGGCGCTTGTTCAATTAAAGAAAGCACTAGCAATTTCATATGGCCAGATTCAAATAAACGGCTTTTACGTGATGGCTTATCTGAATTTATCAGCAAAGAGTCAGTTGTTTCATTCATAAGTTGGTATATCTAAGATTTACTAAGATATATCTTAGTAAATCTTAGATATATTTTCAATTCTTTTATTTATCCCCGCATTTAACTTATGTTTACCTAAAATCTAGTTTATAAATTATTTTTACAATATATTTATTAATTTCAATATTTTGAAGAAAAATAATAGAAATTTATAAAAAATTAGTACATGAACTTATAGGATTTTTAAGAGCATTTATATGAATGACTAAGTACTGTGAAAAAAGAGAACTAGATGACGTTTAGATAAAATTTTCAATCAAATAATCTTATTGTTGTTATTTCTAGTCACATAGTCTATTTTTATTATATGAATTATTCTTCCTCACCCAAAAGACCACGTGGTCGACCAACCAAACACGGTTGTAACTATGCAGACACTAAAGAAGTTTTAATCCACCGAGGTATCGAGTTACTGACCGAACGTGGAATGAATGCTATGAGCTTGCACGATCTCATGAAATCAATCCAAGTTCCTAAAGGGTCTTTCTACCATTATTTTGTAAATAAAGAGGCTTTTATTTTAGAAGTCTTAGATGCTTATGAACTTTATTTTGTGAAGCGATTGAATAAGTTTTTAAGTCAAACTGATCTTTCCCCACTAGAAAAGCTGCAAAATTTTGTAAAAGATGCGGGTGAAAAAATGCAAAAATATGATTTTAAACGAGGTTGTATTTTAGGTAACTTAGGACAAGAAGTGTCGTATTTGCCACAAGAAATCATTGCCCGAATCGAAAGTATCTTTAAGGTATGGGAGAAATTAGTTTCTGATTGCCTACATCAGTCAAATTCACAATATAGCCTAGCTGATTGCGATGAAGCTGCTTATCAGTTTTGGATTGGGTGGGAAGGTGCAGTTCTAAGAGCACGTTTGGTCAAATCAACAAGTCCCTTAGATGCATTTTATCGCTTGTTTACTTTAGCTGTAAAACAACAAAATCACGTAAAAAGTTAATTAAAAAATAAATGCAGACGTCTGTATTTATTTTTTAATTAATTCTAGACAAGCAGTCTAATTAAATGGAGAGGAAGTTCTATGTACAAAGGTATTGTAATTACTAAAGATGAAGCAGGTTACACATCACGAATTACTGAGATTGCATCAAAGCCTTTACAAGAAGGAGAGGTTAGAGTCGAAGTCAAATATTCAACACTCAATTATAAAGATGCTTTAGCCATTACTGGGCGTTCACCAGTGGTGCGTAGTTTTCCTTTGACCCCAGGCATCGATTTTTCGGGTGTTGTGATTGAATCAAAACATCCAGCATGGAAAGAAAGAGATGAAGTTCTACTGAATGGTTGGGGAGTGGGTGAAAAGTATTTTGGAGGGCTAGCCGAGCAAGTCACTGTTTCTGGTGATTGGCTCATACAAAAACCTTCTGCTTTTTCTTTTAAAGATACGATGGTTATTGGTACAGCAGGTTATACCGCAATGTTGTGTGTCATGGCTTTACAAAAACATGGTATTAAACCAAGTGATGGAAAAATTTTAGTGACAGGTGCAAATGGTGGAGTAGGTAGTATTGCCATTATTATTTTGAATCATCTTGGTTATGAGATTACAGCTTCAACTGGTCGACCTCAAGAGTCAGAATATTTAACCTATCTAGGTGCGAGTGAAATTATTGATCGTATTGAATTATCTTCCCCAGGAAAGCCATTAAACAAAGAAGTTTGGGCTGGCGTAATTGATACTGTTGGAAGCCATACTTTAGCCAATGCATGTGCTAGTACAAAATATCGTGGTGCAGTTGCTGCGTGTGGTTTGGCAGGCGGAATGGATTTTCCAGCAACAGTTGCTCCATTTATTCTAAGAGGGATTACCTTATATGGAATTGATAGCGTGATGGCACCAATCGAATTAAGAAAAGAAGCATGGGAACGTTTGGCTACAGAATTAGATCAAACAAAATTAGAAACAGTAACGACTGAAATTCAGTTAACAGATGCTTTAAATATTTCAAATGAAATTTTAGATGGAAAAATTCGAGGTAGAGTTGTTGTACAGATATAGTTCAACAAAATGAGTTGTGGGACTGTTCTAAATTTTGTGTAAGTACTTAATTTTCATTTATCCTACTGAGGATAATAAAAAGAGGTACTTCACATGGATGAAGCTACAATCAAAAGTATGGCAGCTGAATTAGCTAAAGGTTTAAAAACTCCTGAAGATTTAAACCAAATGACAGCCATATTTAAAAAGTTCATGATCGAAACCGCTCTGAATACTGAGCTTTCTGAACATTTAGGCTATGAAAAGCATCAACCTAAGAAAGGATCTAATGCACGTAATGGTTTTAGCTCCAAAACAGTTCTAACACAAGATGGGCAGCTTGCTTTAGATATCCCTCGTGATCGTGACGGCTCTTTTAAACCACAGATTATTAAGAAGCATCAAACACGCATTACTAGCATGGATGATCAAATTCTTTCGCTATATGCGAAAGGAATGACAAATAGAGAAATTGTTGCTTTTTTAAAGAAATGTACGATGCCGATGTATCTGCCTCCCTTATTAGTAAGGTGACGGATGCTGTCATTGAACAAGTGACAGAATGGCAAAATAGAACACTCGATAGTCTTTATCCTGTTGTCTATTTAGATTGCATTGTTGTTAAGGTTCGTCAGCATTCAACAGTAATCAATAAATCAGTTTATTTAGCATTAGGCATTAACCTGGATGGCCAAAAAGAACTTCTTGGCATGTGGCTTGCTCAAACAGAAGGTTCCAAATTCTGGCTGTCAGTCATGACAGAGCTTAAAAATCGAGGAGTGCAAGATATTCTTGTAGCCTGCCTTGCGAAGCAGCGCTTCTCAGGACTAAAAGGCTTTCCTGATGCGATAGCCTCTGTCTACGCTCATACTGATATCCAGCTGTGTATCGTACATGTTGTACGCAATAGCCTGAGATTTTTGAGCTGGAAGGACTACAAAGCTGTAACAGCAGGATTGAAGGCGATCTATCAGGCAAGTACAAAGGAAAATGCTTTAAAGTCCCTAGATATCTTCTGCGATCAATGGTATCACCAGTATCCAAAAATTGGAGAATCCTGGCGGGCAAATTGGGAAAATATCCGAACGATCTTTAGCTATCCTGCTGAAATACGTCATGCGATTTATACAACAAATGCAATTGAATCATTGAATAGCGTGATCCGCCATTCAACTAAAAAGAGAAAGATCTTCTCTTCTGATGATTCAGTGAAAAAGGTCATTTATTTAGCAACTTCAAATGCTGCTAAAAAATGGACCATGCCAATTCAAAATTGGCGTTTAGCAATGAATTGGTTTACGATTCAGTTCGATGATCGATTAAAAGATCATTTATAAAAAATGAGACTTACACAAAATAATTTACAGGCTCGTAGAAACATGAAAATACATTCTTTTGGTGAACACAATAACATTACTTTATCTAATAATTGTATTGAAGTTCGAGGTGCACGTGAGCATAACCTTAAGGATGTAGATGTTTCTATCCCAAGAAATGCACTTGTTGTTTTCTCAGGTGTATCGGGTTCAGGAAAATCATCACTTGCTTTTGGAACTATTTTTGCTGAAGCACAAAGAAGATATTTCGAATCTGTTGCACCTTATGCAAGACGCTTAATAGATCAGGCCGGAGTACCAGATGTTGATGCTATTGATGGTCTACCACCAGCAGTAGCATTGCAACAACAACGTGGTGCAAGTAATACCCGTTCTTCTGTTGGAAGTGTAACAACTTTATCAAATCTCGTGCGAATGATTTATTCGCGTGCTGGTGCATATCCTGCCGATCAGCCAATGTTATATGCCGAGGACTTTTCACCGAACACTCCTCAAGGTGCTTGTCCTACCTGTCATGGTTTAGGTCACATTTATGAAGTTACAGAATCGACAATGGTTCCTGACCCAACACTCAGTATTCGTGAGAGAGCTATCGCATCATGGCCACCTGCTTGGCACGGGCAAAACTTACGCGATATCCTAGTAACCCTAGGGTATGATGTTGATCGACCATGGAAAGATTTACCGCAATCGGATAGAGACTGGATTTTATTTACTGAAGAAACCCCAACAGTTCCTGTCTATGCTGGTTTAAGCCCCGCTGAGACTCAATCTGCACTTAAACGTAAACTAGAACCCAGCTATATGGGCACTTTCACTGGTGCTCGTCGCTATGTCCTTCATACTTTTGCTAATACCCAAAGTACGTTGATGAAAAAACGTGTTTCACGTTTTATGGAAGGAAAAATATGCCCTTCCTGTCATGGTAAACGCCTTAAACCAGAAGCCTTATCTATTACCTTTGCTGGAGTAGATATTGGTGAGTTTATGCAACTTTCTTTGGATAAGTTAACTTGCCTGCTTGAGCCCATTGTTCTTGGCAATTTAGACGCTCATGATGCTGGAGAAAAGACTAATAATAAAGTAACCCAACTTGATAGATCTGAACGAGCAACAACAGGTAGAGCAGTGCATTCTGTATCTCCAGATGTAAGACGTACGTCAGCACTTTCAGATGAAAAGAAAATTGCTGCCCAGCGTTTAGCAAATGGTGTGGTGGGGCGTTTAAATCAATTACGCCAGTTAGGTCTTGGTTATCTAACATTAGATAGAGCCACACCGACTCTTTCGGCGGGAGAGTTACAACGTTTGCGTTTAGCAACACAATTAAGTTCTATGCTATTTGGTGTAGTTTATGTACTGGATGAACCGTCTGCTGGATTACATCCTTCAGATAGTCAGTCATTATATGATTCTCTCGATAAATTAAGAGACGCTGGAAACTCCGTATTTGTTGTAGAGCATGATTTAGAGCTCATGCGTCGTGCTCAATGGTTAGTGGATGTTGGACCAGATGCAGGAGAGCAAGGTGGTAATATTTTATATAGTGGAGTACCTCAGGGTTTAAGTGAGATTTCAGCTTCACGTACTGCAAGTTATTTATTTAATAAAATCCCAGTTACTCAAAGTTATGGACGTACACCCTCTGGTTGGCTTGAACTTAACAATATTTACCGACATAACCTGCATAATATTGATGCTCGTATACCTCTTGGTGTACTTACAGCAGTTACAGGTATTTCAGGTTCAGGTAAATCTAGTCTCGTTTCTCAAGCTTTACCCGAGTTAGTACTTTCATATTTAGGCAATGAATCTGAAACTGAAAACAATAATGAAAATAATCCTTTAAATGAAGGAATGTTGGTTACCGAGGTTACACAGGGTTCTCTGGCTGGTGATGTGGAGGCTATACAGCGTCTGGTACAGGTTGATCAAAAACCAATTGGCCGTACTCCACGTTCTAATCTGGCAACTTATACGGGTTTATTTGATCATGTTAGAAAGTTATTTGCTGGGACTCCTGAAGCTCGCCAAGCTCATTATGATGCTGGACGTTTTTCGTTTAATGTGGCTAAAGGGCGATGTGAAACTTGTGAGGGTGAAGGCTTTGTCAGTGTAGAATTATTGTTTATGCCAAGTGTATATGCCCCATGTCCGACATGTCATGGTGCTCGATATAATGATGACACTCTGAAAATTCGCTGGAATGGACGTAATATTGCTGAAGTATTAGGAATGACCGTCAATGAAGCACGTGATTTTTTTGATGGAGAGGTCTCGATTGCTCGTTCACTACAATTATTAAAGGAAATTGGCCTTGGTTATTTACGTTTAGGGCAACCAGCGACTGAATTATCTGGTGGAGAAGCGCAACGTATTAAATTGGCGACCGAGCTGCAACGCAATCAGCGTGGAAATACACTGTATATACTTGATGAGCCAACTACAGGTTTGCATCCATCAGATGTAGATCGATTGTTAGTTCAATTGCAGCGATTAGTCGATGCGGGTAATACCGTGGTTATGATTGAGCATGATATGCGTGCCGTTGCACAAGCAGATTGGGTGATTGATGTGGGACCAGGTGCTGGAAATGCTGGTGGGAATATTGTTGTGGCAGGAACACCAAAACAAATAACAGAAAATCAAGATAGCCGTACTGCTCCATATTTAGTTAATGAGTTAGTGAGTCGTGATACTAAACGTTGATATTGCGAGTGGGTAGAATAAAACCTTAAATTAAAAGCCTGTAAAATCAATCAGATATTTTTTTGTTTTAGGTGGTGTGTCAGCATGAAATCTAAAAGTTTTTTTCAACTAAGGGCTTTGTTGCACAAACCTATCTGTAATGGCTTTTTCAGCGATATAATTTTCAAATGAAGAAGCCTACACAGAAAATCTACCGCACAACCAATTGGCCCGCATATAACCGAGCACTCATGAGTCGCAGAGATATTGCCATTTGGTTTGATCCTACTACGCAATGGTATGCTCCATCAAAAGGCAAACAAGGGCGAAATCAAACATACTCCGACGCAGCCATCCAATGCTGCTTAATGATTAAATCCTTATTCCGTCTGTCTTTACGCATGGTCACTGGCTTTGTGCAAAGTCTGATTAAACTTTGCAGCTGAGCAGCCCCGAATATCAGTGATATTCGTATTCCACCATTTGTAGAAGACAAAAGCATATTGATATTGCAATCAGCTACCAAAAAAGTAGCGATGGGCTGCATCTACTCATGGACTCTACAGGCATGAAGTTTCTAGGTGAGAGCGAATGGAAACGCAAGAAACATGGACCTGAATATCGTCGCCAATGGCGTAAACTTCATATTGGCATAGATTCTAAAACCCTACAAATACGAGCAGTTCAGCTTACAACCAATAATGTCAGTAATTCACAGGTGCTTGGTGATTTACTTGATCAGATTCCACAAGATGAGCGGATTGACTCTGTTTATACCGATGGAGCTTATGACACCAAGCAATGCCGTCAGGTCATTGCAGATCGGCAAGCGCATGCGGTGATTCCACCTAGAGAAAATGCGAAACCATGGAAAGATACAAAGAGTAGCTCGCTAGAGCGAAATGAATTACTTCGAACAGTTAAGCGTTTAGGCAGGACACTATGGAAAAATGGTCAGGCTATCATCGGCGAAGTTTGGTTGAAACTAAGATGCACTGCATTAAATTATTAGGAGATAAACTCAGTGCAAGGAGTTTTGATAGCCAAGTGAATGAGATCCATGCACGTGTAGCAGTCCTTAACAGATTTACGGAATTAGGTCGACCACTTACCCAAGTTACGCCTTAAATTTGGCTCAATTAGGGGCGCTTTGCATTTCAAATCTTTGTGCAACAAAGCCCTTAAAAACAAGAAAAAGAGGATTGATAAAATGATGATAAAAAATAAAAAAGCGCCTGACGGCGCTTTCCTTTAATCATATTTATGGCGTCAGAATCACTTTACGACAGTCTTCTTCTTTTTTATCAAAAATACGGTAACCTTCCGCAGCATCTTCCAGTTTCATGCGATGGGTAATAATCAGATCTGGAGACAGATCTCCATTTTCAATATGTTCTAGCAACTGCGGCAAGTAATTATGCACATGAGTTTGTCCCATTTTAAAGGTTAAACCTTTGTCAAAGGCATCACCAAACAGGAAGCCATGAATTGGACCGGCATAAACTCCAGGTACACTTACCACACCGCCGCGGCGGACCGCTGCAATACATTGTCTTAACGCTGAACCACTCGAACCTTCTAATTTCAGGTTAGTCATTATGGTTTCCAGCATGCTGCCTTTGGCTTCAAAACCGACCGCATCAATGACGGCATCGACTCCACGATAACCCGTGGTATTTTGAATGATAAATTCAGCGGCATCGACTTCATCAAAATTGACCGGAATCACTCCATAGGTTTGATGTGCGAAACGCAGACGATAAGGATGGTGATCGACCATAAAAATCTGCTCGGCACCGAGCATCCGCGCACAGGCAGCAGCCAGCAGACCGACTGGGCCAGCACCATAAATCGCCACACTGGAACCTCGACCAACTTGGGCATTGTTTACTGCTTGCCAGGCGGTTGGTAGAATATCGGTCAGGAATAATACTTTTTCATCAGGCAGGGAGCCTGGCACTTTAAATGGTCCGACATTGCCCTTGGGGATCCGCACATATTCAGCTTGACCACCCGGTATACCACCATACAGATGGCTAAAGCCAAATAAAGCTGCCCCTGGTGGAATCTGTTTTTTATTGAGAATTGCACCACGGCCGGTATTGGTATTTTCACAGGCAGCCATTAGTTCATGTTCACAGAAAAAACAGTGACCGCATGCAATCACAAAGGGAATAATTACCCGATCACCTTTTTTGACTTCGGTTACTTGTGGGCCGACTTCTTCTACAATTCCCATAAATTCATGGCCGAAAATATCACCGTCTTCAGTGGCCGGGATTTTTCCCCGGTATAAATGCAGATCTGAGCCACAGATGGCGGTGGCTGTCACCCTTAAAATAACGTCATCTGGTTCCTGAATCACTGGATCTGGAACAGATTCAACTCGTACATCCCGAGCACCATGATAGGTAAGAGCACGCATGCGGATTTCCTCTTTCTAGCTCAACATTAAACAGACTCGTAGCAAGGCTGCCAAGAATTAAAAAACGCTTGTATTAGAGCCTTAGGATGAAACAGCACGCTGTAAATTAATGTATGAAATAAGGTATTCAACTGTTTAAAAAATAAACTTATATAGGGTTTACGTAATTCGTGACCTTATGTGTCGAATGAATAGAAAAGAACAGAATTAAAGAAAAATCTAGTAATTTCTATAACTTATAGATTATTAATTCTGTGCTATCTATTATTTTTAGAAATAAATGTCCCTAACATAATCATAGAGGTACTAACTCCCCCTATTACTAAACTCATGAGTATTATTTCTATACTTAATATCTCTGTCCAATGGCTATGGTCACTCCACGGAATATATATGCCATGTCCAAATAAAAAATTTATAGTGCATAAAATAAGGAAGCTAATGAGAGTGGATATTATCAAGGTAACTATAAGATTTTTCCAAACTTTGCGTCCTACACACAGTACGAAAAATGTTAGGCATAACATTATGGTTATTGAGATTATTAAAATAATATTCCAATATTTCATTTTTATTACTCATAAGCTTTTTTATTAAACTTAATAAAATCCTATAGT
>NZ_JFCC01000063.1:0-14127 GCF_000582925.1 Acinetobacter sp. 1294596
TGACCTATGACCGTGGACGCGAGATGGCAGAACATAAAATACTTGAAGAAGATTTAGGCATAGATGTATATTTCTGTGACCCACATTCACCCTGGCAAAAAGGCACATGCGAAAATATGAATGGTTTAATTAGGCAATATTTACCTAAAGGGATTGATTTAAATCAGGCAGATCAGCATTATTTAAATCAAGTTGCCATGTCACTGAATACTAGTCCTAGAAAAGCGTTAGATTGGCTTACACCATTAGAGAAATTTGCTCAGCTTGTTGATTATCATAAGACTTTTCAAACTGTCGCACCTCATGTTTGAATTCGCCCATTATCTATTTTCAGTGGAATAACTACACTCTCAGCAGCAGCAATTGCAGCTTTCTTGTTTAATGACTGGAAAATACAATATGACTATACAGAAAAAATTAGAATACTTTCAGAGATGCTAGATGTTACTGATCAAATTCAAAACTCTCTGGATGATGCAAGAACATTTCCTTTTATAAGTGAAATTATTTTTAAAAAAAATATTTCATCAAATTACAGTGAGATTATTGAAAATCAAAAATTAAAAATTAACAAATTATTCTTTTTAATTATCAAATTAGGTAAGCTTGAAGATAAAATATATCTACTTGATAATAAGAATAAATCCCCTATCTTTAAAATCAATGCAAATATTAATCCTCAAATTGAGTTATTGAATATACCAAGACGTCTATTTGAAGATATTAATATTTTAGAAGAAATGATACAGGATAGTTTTTCAGATAATGACAATACTATAAATATTGAATTAAGTGACAACTTAACAATTGAAATTTTCGGTAGACTTGAAAAAAAAGGTCTGTATTATTTGTATCTAAAATCGCATCGTAAGCTTGTAAATAACTTTAGTTATTATAATGATAAATATGATAAATTTTTAAATGAAATTGATGAATTAATTTTACAGTATCGAGATAAAATGGATCATAGATCTTAGAGATACATAAGATTAAAAAAGCCCTCACTTGGAGGACCCTTTTTATTCTTCATCAGAAATTCATAATTTTTTATTGAGTTTTATAAAACTCTCTGCGTATCCTATATATACAGTTTATTAAATTCCAAAAACGCCGCGTAGCGTAGGAGTTCACACCATGTCTAAGAAGTTGCCAATCTACTTCTCGGATGATGCCTGGTCATCTCTGCAGAAGATTATGGGCCCTGAGGGGAAACCCAGCCCAACCATTAATGCCATACTCGAACATATCAAACTACTTGATGAGCATGGCTTCAGACCGGTTACCGCCAGAACCAACCTTGATATCCCCATCGCATTAGAATCCATTCCCACGTGCTTCCCTTCACCAGCCCAAGATTACGTCGATAAAAGTATCGACCTTAATGAACACTTAATTTCTAACCCTAATGCCACATTCTTGAACGTGATCCGTACCAGTTCCATGGTGAATGCTGGACTTGAATATGGTGATGTCGTTATTGTTGACCGCAGTAAAGAGCCCAAGCATTGTAGTATTGTCGTTGCGCTAATTGATAATAAAGATCTAACAATAAAAAGATTAATGATTACGGCCAAAATGTCGAAGAGCGAACTGGCTGAACACTTTGGTGAAGATTACGACCCTTCCACTTTGCCTAAAGTCTGGCTTAAAGCTGAGAGTCCAGATTATCCTTGTATTTACCTCACAGATGGCCAGTCTTTTGAAGTGGTGGCTGTGGTTACCTGGAACTTAAAGAAACTTTCTGTCTAAGAAGAATAAGAATGAAAGCCTTAAATAAAGTTTTCGCGTTGGTCGACGTGAATAACTGTTACGTCAGCTGTGAGCGCGTATTTAATCCGAAGCTCAATGATGTACCAGTTATTGTACTGTCGAATAATGACGGATGTGCTGTAGCACGGAGCAATGAAGCGAAAAGCCTCGGCATTAAAATGGGTGTGCCATTATTTCAGATTCGGGACATAGTGCAAAAACACCAGGTGCAAGTACTATCTAGCAACTATGCAATGTATGCAGAAATGAGCCGCAGATTTCATGCGATTCTTGGTGGCTATGTGACTTCTGCAGAGCAAGAAATATATTCAATTGATGAGTGCTTTTTAGAGCTCAGTAGCTATGGCCATAAATTCGATTTAACGGATTACTCACAGAGTATGCGTGGCCGGATCTGGCAGTGGCTAGGTCTACCCGTTTGTGTTGGAATCGGCAGAACTAAAACCGAAGCTAAAATTGCCAATCATATTGCAAAAAAGAATAGCCAGTTTAATGGCGTGTGCAACCTGGTCAGCATGGACCCATGCAATAAAGAAAACTATTTATCTGCAGTAGAAGTTTCTGAAGTTTGGGGGGTTGGGCGGCAGTACGCTAAAAAGCTGCAGTTGATGGGAATTAATTCAGTACTGGATCTGGCGTGTACCGATCCTCACATTATGAAAAGTCTATTCTCAGTCGTTATGGCCAGAACTATAGCGGAGCTGCAAGGCTATTCATGCATTGAGATTGAACACACTCCACCCTCACGAAAACAAATTGTGGCCAGCCGTTCTTTCGGTGCACGTATTACTGAACTGGATGATCTGAAAGAAGCTATAGGCATGTATGCTCAAGATGCCTGTTCGAGACTACGTGAACAGGATCTGCTATGCGGCTGTATCATCGCATTCATTCAGTCGAATCCTTTTGATACTGATGTGCCCTTTTATAACAAGTCTACCTCTTACACGTTTCCTGAGCCTACTGACTCTGCACTGGATCTGGTGAAAGCCTCTACTGTTTTGCTCGGCCATATATTTAAAGCTGGGATTCAATATAAAAAATGCGGAGTAATTTTGACAGCATTAGAGCCAAAGAGCTGTCATACGTATGACCTGCTGACAGACATGGAAGAAATCGAGAGGAAGGAAAGTCTGATGCAAGCCATGGAGGGAGTACATCAAAAATATGGAAAGAAAAAAATTGCTGTTGGCAGTTGCTTCTTACCGAATCGTAATTGGTCAATGAGCAGAGATAAATTAAGTAAAAATCCCTTTCGATGGGATGAGCTGATGAGTATAGAACTTTAATTTTGGAGAATTATCGTGAAAGATAAAATAGATCAGTATTTACGCTTTAAAAGACTTTCTGATGAAGGTTTAACACAGCACCTTATACCTGAGCGTTTCATACCTGAGAAACCACCTGAACTGGAAGGCAAAGATGTTGTATATGTTTTTGACAGTGAAGATTCATTCAATCTCACTTATGATGAGCTGGTTGAGATCGTAAGGCAGGCCCGTTTATATGGTCCTGGATCAATACCAGTATTGGGAACAGTAGGTTAAATAAAGGATTGTATATGGATAAATATGATGTGTGTTTTTATCTTGATAATGAAAAATTGGATTTAGAACATATGGGTAAGTTTTATGCTTCAAGTGAAGAAGAAGCAGTTAAGACAGCCATACAAGAACTCAACCCCACCGAGAAAGGTTTTTTTACAGTAATGCTGTGGGGGAGTCCTGATTAGCTCAAAATTCTACTTAAGTGAAGCCCTCCCATGAGGGCTTATTATTAGAATTCCTCCACCGCTAATAAATTAACGGTTTGGCCTGCTAGTTTATGATGGCAATCAGGCAAAAATTGAATCTTCCCATCAGTAATAAATGAGTGGCATTGGCTAGGATGTCCTTGATTTACCATCAATGAAGGTGTGAATGTTGGAGCACTTAGATTCCCATTAAACCCCCATCGAATCCGGTGTTGTTCGCCAACATGGATAGGATGTAATACTTTACATCCCGGGCACTCAATGAAATAAATACCATTTGATTCCAGTAAAATATTACTTACTTTCTTGAATTCACTCATTGACTAGCCTCGTACTCGATGAGTACATCAGCAACTGCTTTTGCAGCTAACCAGTAACGAGCATTAAAACGGGATATCTCATCCTCATTACTAATAAAGCCTAACTCTACAATTAATCCACCATTGTTAATAAAGCCTAGTTTCCCACGTGCTGACTGACTTTGATCAATCCAGCCTTCATTCCCTCGTAAACGTGAACCTAGAGCTGAAGCTACAGCCTTTGATAAATCCTGAGCAAGCTTCTTGTCTTTCGGTAGCGCAATAGTCTCAACCCCATTCGCCTGACTAGATCCAGCGGCATTTAAGTGAAATTCTACTGCAACAGAAGAACCCTTAATTAACTTGATGGCTGAAGCCAATGGATTATTAGTGGTACCCACACCATCCGTTTTAATACTAATACCGGAGCTCTTTAAGTAATAAGCTACTGCATTACGAAAGTTAGTTACCAGTTCGGCTTCTTTAAATTTGCCACTAACTGCACCCGGATCAACATTGGAATGGCCGGCTGTCACAGTGACAAAACCTAAAGGTTGGTTCTGGTTTAGATTTGGCTGGGCAATCTTACGACCAATCCACGCCAAAGCAGGAATTACGAAGTTAATAATCAGTAGCTGATATTCAACAGGGATAATCTGATAATCCAGGGCCCACTGCAGAATTAAAACTAACAGTGATAAAAAAGCTCCCAGAAGAGGGAGCTTAACAGATAGATATTTTGTGACGTTTTCGGGTATAAATTTCATGGTTGATTCTCGTTTAATAGGTTAGTTTTTTCTGTTGGTCAATTTGATTTCGCATTGCAGCCAGATCTGTATCCATGCGGATCTGTTTAGATTCAGCGATTGCCATTTTTTGATTCAATAGCGCATTATCTTTTTCAAGCGATCTATTGCCTTGAAAGACATATCCACCAAAAGCAACAAGAGCAGCAAGAGCGGTACCTCCAAGTCCTTTTGCAAAGGTAAGGCCACCCTTGGCCTGGTTCATATCTGCCTGAAGTAAATCAATATCACGTCGGTTTGCTACTGCTTGTGACCGATAATATTCATCGCGTTCTGACAAGCGAATCACGTTGTTATTCAGCTCGCCCATTTCTTGCCGGAGTTGATCGAGCTTTTTCTCGACTCTTACTCCATAAGTCTCACTATCAGGCATATAGCCTCCTCATTTCTTAGATATAAAAAAAGCACCCCGTAGGGTGCTTAAACTGTTTTAGCTTTCTTAAATTTCTATCTGTATGACCCTGCCTTCAGGCGCTGGGCGCTTGATCTCGTTGTTAGATACAAATACCCGGGTACCGGTGGAGTATTTGGTACTGCTGGTGCACAGAACCAATCCGCTACCATCGACCACTAAAACCTTATAATTGGGATGATCTGCTGAGGTAATCTGTCCAATAAACTCCGGGGCCTTGGGTAATAAGTCGATTAAACGTTGTAATGGATTACTCACGATTGATGCTCTCCACTTTAATACTCTGGTTAATCACCGCATGATTGAATGATACGTTGACCCCATCAATGATGCCCCACCATTCAGCATTAAATGCGACTAGCTCACCAGGTGCACATTCGCTCACATCCGGACCAATCGGCATCACCAGATTGTGGGTTTCGATCATACCGGCTTTAGCAAGTGCTGACTTGCCATAAGACCCCATGCTCTCAACGGTAAACAGTGGACTGTTCGCTGTTTCCAGCAACGTATCACCTGCAGTGCCGGTACGCTTGATCTGGCCACTTAAGCCAGAGCGGTCATTAGTTAACGTGATACCGTTATAATCAGGATAAGGCTCATAATCGGTAGACTGTTCTGTGACCAAGCTTTCAGGGATCAGCCGGTCATATTCTTCAACCGTGATTGAATCCCAGAATGTTTTTTTGTACTTGGGCTTTATAGTGATGGTATTGCTACCCTTCTCGCTGTAGACAAAGCCACCTGCACTTTCTGCAATCATTTTGATTACAGCAATTGGGGTCATGTTGGAATAGCTCAGACTGCCCGCTGGAACAATCCAGCTCAGCTCATCGATCAGCTCCCACTGCAGTGTTGTTGAGCTATTCACCCGATCCAGTTCAGCCTGACAGAGCTGCCGTGCGGTCCTTTCATTCTCCTGGGTAAATGAGCGTGTCGGTGCATAGGGAGCGTCCAGTAAAGCGGACTGGCTGCGACCGCTTAATGTATAAGTGATTTCGGCAAAGCGACGTGAGCGGCTGCGGTTTTCAAGCAGCATGTGATGTTCGGTACCATTCACCATGATTTTTAAAATCACAGGCTGACCATTAACTGATTCGAGCTTTGGTATTTCAGATGCGGGTACGCTCAGGCTATATGACCAGCACCAGCGGCTACGATCTGTACTATAACTGCCATCATAGACCAAAATGTTCTGGCCATTGTCCAGACGGCTTACGGATAATTCATTCACGATATACCACCAGTTTTTTGGCGGCAGTCCTGGAATACAGTCATCCGCCCCAAAGTTTAAAATAAGGTTATGTGGATCCGGCCCGTTACACAGACAGTTAAAGTTCAGGTCAGTACGGCCAACGTATTCAGGAAGCTCAGGTTGTGGCCAGGGTTGAACCGGATGCTTGCGGTAATGAATGGCTTTAGCTTTATCCCATGCAATGTGGCTGCTGGTAATAAATTCAAGACCTTTATCCCACTCGAATGTAAAATGCTTTTCAAAAACTCGCGCCACTTCATACGAATAAGTAAAAGTTTTCCTCTTACGAACTAGATCCACCCAATCAAATGTCCGGTCAATCCTGAGCTTGTTGCCCTCTTCAAATACCAAGGTTCGAGTTTTAGCTAATCGCTTATTTTCCTGCCAGATAAAGTACGCATCACTAGATAAACCAGTCGCCTGCTCATGCTGCAGTCGGACCGAGCGGTACAGCAAGCCAGCTTTCTCAAAGCCAAGTAATGCCTGATTACTCAGGCTTAAACTGCGCTCAAAATAAAAGGCGCTGTGATGCGCCCGTAAAACTGGTTTAGCCCAAGGGATTTCAATCACGCTTAAACAAGGTAAGACTCCCTGATAGCCAGCTATGAGATAAGCCTCAATGCCACGGATAAAGTTGATATCGAAAATTGCTTCAATCCCAGTTTTGAAACTGGTATCCACTACTGAATCAATAACACATCGATTTTCGCTATAGCCGGCCTGCAGCTCAAAACTAAAACCTGTATCCAGAGCAGTATTCAGCTCTGCATCAAGATCAAGATTTTCTTTAAACTCGGCAGCAAGTTCGAATGTAAATTGTGTTTCCAGCCGGGTATCAATACTGATTGCAACAACATCACTGTCCCAGCCGAAATTTAATTCAGTTGAACCGGTCCATGGCTGGGTGAAGTCCAGCACAATACCAGGATCGACAGGTTGTTCCGGCTCCTGATCAGCAAAGAGAGCTGTTGCTTCAACGATAAAAGCAGTCTCTAAAACTGAATCTACTTTCTCAACCAGATCTGCCTCGGATAGGGCTATTGCTATTCCGTTAATACTAAATTCACTATCCAGAATAGTGTCGATCTCTGCTGTATCGGCCTGACTATTCCTATAAACAGCAACTATCTCGACAGTCCATGTCTGTTCAAGCTGAGTATTAATATTGGCAGTTACATCATCCCCAAAATTAAGACCGGTGCTCCCATCGGCCTGATGTTCAAAGTTAAGAACAATGTGATGGCTGTCAGTATTGTTCGCTTTAAATTCCAGATTTAAATTGTGGGCATCCGTGGTCCCCAGCTTGTTTTTAAAATCCACATGAGCACCTCAAATTATGGTTTAAGCTTGATGGACTGAATGGTTAAGGTACCCCCAATGACCAGATTGGTATTGGCCAGACTGATATCTGTCCCTATAGTCAGATCAGCTGCAGCTTCCCCGGCACCGTTATAGATCCGCGCCCAGCTTGCCGTACCTGCTTTAATGACCGTTGCTGTATCAGAGGGTTGTAATTCAACATGGGTGGCTGTTACTTCCTTGATACAGGGCTCTGGCAGAGTCACCTTCACCAGCATCTTGGATGTATCGGCAGCAACAGCCGGACTTTCTGGCTGCTCACCCTCATAAAAAATAACGGTAGCACTCTGGCTACCGTTATCTAAAAAGCTGGCAAAGGCTTGAATCATGGCAAGCTTTGCCTTAACTGATGTTTTACTCATTTTGGCACCACATTATCTTGAATGACTGCGTTGAACTTTTTTTGGTCATCCAGACCTACCACAAAGCAGGTCAGATCTTGATTGAGTCCGTAAAACTGATATTCATAATTCTGATCTGGCTTTTTTACAGCTAGCGGTAATAAAGTTGCCTTACTATAAAGTACCACCGTTGCATCCCGGTAATCCTTGCCCAGTGCCCGGGTTGAACCCTTGATACAGGCAACAGTATTTTTAGTCCCGAAGCTGCTATTCAGATTGCCACTTAAAAAACTGGAGCTGTGCATGACCTGTCTTGATATGGGTTTCATTCCAGTTCTCCCAGATAAAAATAGACGCCGCCCTTATAATCGGAAGTAATCGATTCCCAAAGGTACATACTTGAATCCGCTAGAATCGGGGTGGTAAAGGTATTGGCACTTGCCTTTTTACCGGCATAATAAACGTATTGCAGGCTACCCCGCAGATACTTTGACTCATCGTAAAAAGGGATTTCCAGTGCCGCAACATTATTTGCGGTGAACTTATTTAAAAGTGTTGTGCCTGTTGTGTAGTCCATCATGATTGGCAAGGCCGTATCAGTCGGTGACAGTCTGGCTGCCGGACTATATTTAACCACTAAAAAGCAGGAAGCATTTTCTGATAATGTCAGTGGACTACTATATCTTGCAGACTTTGAAACGCCCGCTGAAGCTTCTGTTAAAAACGCCATGAGAAACCAGTTAGGAATGACAGAATTGTCCAGACTGTCTTTAAAGAGCCCGCACCCCTTTAAATCTTTAAACTGGGTTTGGCCATCCTGTGCATTCAGCAGGTAGAAACAGTCCTTACTACCGGTTAAAGTAAATGTCCTGTTTCCACTTTCAGTCAGGTTGCTATCAGCAAAACCATTTGCCAGGATATTATATGACGCTGAGTACCAGCGAGCCCAGCCACGCACCACCCCCGTACCTGTACCACTGATTTTCCAGTTTTTAGCAGGATTTTCAGGATCTAGCGGTAACTGTAATTTTGACGGGTCTTCATAATCATCAATATGAGTCATATTTTCAATCAGACCCACCATGGCATATTTGGCATAGGTTGAAGGATAGCTGTTAGTACCATCAGAGATGGTTTCATCAATCCGGATAAACGGGTGTTCTGTTCGTGGATTTTTAGCCCGATAGACCCGCTTAACATCATTTGGATCTCGAAAAACAATCTCATAGCCAAGTGAAGCCAGCTTTGCAGTACCTGTAGTGGTAATTGACTTTCCAGTATGAGTTGCCTTTAAAATTAACTGATTAGCACTTGGTATACCTTTGATTCGATATTTTCCATTCAGTTCATTTGGGGCAAAGCCAGTCAATTCAATAATCTGGAATAACAGGCATTTGTGGTCAGCATATAGATTAAGTGTAATGTCACCCTGTGCATCGACTGTAGCTGAAGTAATTGTAGTTAAAGGCAGACCATTAACCAGACAGGTATCCAGTAACCGGATCAGATCTCCCCAGTTATTATCCAGTACCAGACCGTTTAAATGACTAAAAAACTGAACATCGACATCTGTCGCCATATAATTGATTCCATAAAAAAGACCGCTTAACACGGCCATATTCGATTTAAGTGTTAAACCATGCGGTCAATGTCACCGCGCAGCATGATTTGAAACTGATCTGACATCACACTCGGTTCGGACTGCTTTACGGTGCGAATCACCCAAACCGGGAAGGTTGCAGCCACTGTATTAAAGCGCAGCACGTTACCACTCACCCAGCCCTGCCCCCAGCCTTCTTTCTTAATAATGAAGTACGGCACACCTGTCACCGGATTAATTGGGGCATAGTCTATGTTGATAGTTCCTGTTCCAATCTGTCCCGAGTATTCACCCACACAGCGGAACGATTGATCTCCAGTAAAAACCAAGGCCCAGCGTTCCTGAATTGCACCATTATTCGTGACTGCAATTGGATATAAGGCATCATTGTAATTGGCTGAAATTGCCCCACCAGTGGCCTCATCTGACCAGATACTATCCCAAGTCTGTTGTACAAATTTCCCAGTGGACCGGGCCTGCATATCACCAATGACCAACGCTGAACCGACAATGGTATTTTCAGCATCATAATTGTGGGTCAGTGGCTTGGTGAAGGTGAGCTGGCCGTTGATCTGCACATCACGGATCAGCAGCATGTCCTGATAGCGATATTTCATTGTCAATGGTGCGGTCAGCGCATTTAAAGCAAAATCACCGCCCAGAGTAAACTTGCCATAGTCATAGTCCACGCTGTACATATCAAACGGTACTTTTACCCCGTCGGCATCTTCAAGCTCGGCCCATGAAATGCGCTGATCTGGCAACTCATAAGTCTGGCCAGCCACATAATCCGGCAGTTCAAAGGCTTTACTGGAACTGACAATAGCAATATCACCAACCCGGTAAATCGGTACCCGGCCATCCAGCGGCAGACGTGTAGCGGATAGCCCCAAGATCTCAGCATCCAGTGGAATATAAGTATAAGCCACCGCATTATAACGTACAGTCTCCGGCGCAACCCATACCGGTATATTAATGTACCTTTTGCCAGCTTCATCGTACTCGAGCAGAACGTCATACCAGTCCTGCTCTTCAATTCCTGTACGATTACTTTCCGTGATTTCAGTCTTGGTATAAAAAAACAGATCCACAAAACCGGTATCGTAATTAATCTGGCCATGTGCACGGCTGGTTTCAATGATGCCATCGTCATCAGCCCGCAGTGTCAGCTGCCCAAAGTCCAGTGTGGCGACGACGACTGTTAATGATCCGGGACGCAGCGGACTGACCGGTGTTCTAAAGCTGATACGGTTGACCGGGGGCATATCTGTGGTGGTGGTTAAAGACTGCAGTGTCAGACGGTTATCGGTATTTGGTGTCCAGCTTTCGATTTCGATCTTGCCGGTACCATATTGAATAATGCCCGATGCAATTGCGCTGTTGTTTGTTGGGTCCGGGTTACGATAAATTGTACCGTCGCGGTCCACAAAAGTATCTGTGCCAAGATTGAAGCGAACTGATTTTGTCAGGATCTGCTCATCAAAACCCTGGGTCAGATCAAAGCGCAGCTTGTCACCGGTAATCTGTTTGACCCCGGCACTGGTATCCGAATTGTCCCGGTAACGCGCCTGGATGTCGAGACTGGTATAAGCGCCCAGCTGCACCACTTCTTCCCTGATGTTGGAAGTGGTTGGTAAATAAAATGACATAACTTACCCCGCTCTATAGATTTCAATGGGTGCATAGGATTTGCTGTAAAGCGTGGTGCTTGCCTCAGGAATAATTTCCACTGCACCTGTTGCATAGGTAATGGTGCCCTGTACTTTACCTTTGCTATCCACCAGATTGCCGACCTCGGTATTCACCGGAATATCCGTCAGCGTGACAGAGCCCATAGCGTTTCCCAGCTGGCTGGTAAGAGGAACCTTGAGTTCAATACTGTTGGGCTGAATGGCTGCACCGGTACCGATCTTGAAATTAAGTTTCCGGTCCACCGGCATAACGCTATCGATCTGCTGGAATGTAGATGCCCCGTAGCTATAGTTGATGGTGAAGACCGTATTTTTCTGCGGCAGTTTATTCGGTACCAGCCGGCCTTGACCGGTAGCATAGTTAAAGGTACCGGTGGCATCGCCACTAAACTGGCCCAGCGTATTTGTAGTTGCAGTTTTCTGTTCGCCTTCCAGTAACCATTTCACTGTCACGCTTCCCGAGGCTATACCAGCTTGCTGCAAATCAAACTCGAATGCTGCCGGTTCAACCGCAAGACCTGAGCGTATGAACGTAGCCAGCGGTGTACCCCACAGCAACAGGATTGGTGTATTCACATCCGGTAAAGCGCCCGTCGTAATAGACCAGGAACCGGTCTCATAGTTGACCGCACCAGAGCCAAACGAAGTACTTGCACCTTTTAATTGCCCCGAACCATCATCTTTCAGTTCATAAAACTTGCCCTGTGACATATAAGAAACCGACAAGCTACCCGGGGCTGGTGGTGGTACCAGCACACCAGTCCAGTTGGCACTCTGGTTCTGCTGGGTCACTGGCCGGGTTTCCGACTGGAAGTACTGGTTGGGTGCTGAAGCCGGCTTAAAGGTCATGCTTAAGTTTGCAGATCCTGCCCCTGCAGCTTGCGTCCACTGGATCAAGCCACGCTGGTAATCAATTGTTCCAACCTGGGTACCAGAAGTATTTTTAAGTAATCCGCCCTGATCAGTGATCTGCTGTCCAAACAGGTTAAACGAGACACTCGATGGCATGACAGATGAGCCGATATATAGGTTCTGAGCGGTACCAATGGTGGTCGAGTAAGTTGCAGTAATAGCAGCAGTGTTACCCGGTACCAGTACCATACTTTCCCCGGCTGCGTTTACATCCACAATTGGTGTTTCAGTCTGGGCAGATGGAACCAGCTGGGCAAAGATACTTTCCGCATTTACGGTAAACTCACCGACTTTTGCAGCAGACTTGAGATTGCTGGATGCATAATACTTGCCGGTATCGGCTACGATAGTATCCCGTAAAATCGTTTGAGACTTTTCGCCGCTGTACCATTGTCTTGCAGAGAGTCCGACATAATCCTGATCGAGTGGATCATTGATACTGTAGGTGGCAATTTTATATTCAACTTCCTTTCCATCGATGACCATCTTGGCAACACGGGTTTCAACTTTGGTGATGCGAACATATTGCTCATGCTGCAGTGCCTGGCCTTCTTTCGAGACCAATACCAGTGTACTGCCCACCGAGCTTTCGACTTCACTCAGAAACATCGCCACCTGCAAGGTTTTCATGCCTGTGTAATGTGTATCCAGTGGAATGCCGGCTGCCTGCCCACCCTTGGCCAGATAGTTTTCAATCCGGTTCTGGGCGGACTTGCGCTCATCAATCCACGACTTTGTACTAAACAGCAAAGCTGAGACATTGGGGTCTTTCGGGTTTTCCGAGATAAAGACCGTAGCCCCCATAAGCAAATCTGTATCATTCGTTGTCACGGCGGGGAACAGTTTACGCAGTGACACATCACCCATGGTGCGGTCCAGCTCACTCACATCATTAAACAGGTTATTGCTCTGGCCATCTTCAATCATCTGGCCAGAGTACTTGCCACCACCATCTTCTGTATCGCTCAGGCGCTCGGACTTATAGAGCACCAGATTTTTAGTTTCAATTGCCACTGTAAAGTTCCCCCACTTCAATAAAACGTAAAGTCACGTTGTAATAGTCATCCTCAGATACAGATGGAATTCCCTTCACTGGAGCAGCTTCCAAAGCCCCGGCTTCATGGTTAAAAATCACATGAAATTCACGTCTGTCGTGCTGATACTCAAAAGCCAGAATGAATTGTTCAGATAAAGCAGACCAGTCTTGAACCGTGCGTAAATCACGGCGTTTGATCCAGCCCATCGTGTTATCTGCCGGTTGCAGCACAATTGAACGACCTGCTTTTTTACGGCCCTCCTGGATAATTAGAGAACCATCAATAGCCCGACTCTGTTTCTGCTCGATGGGCTTCCATTCAAATTCATCAGACCATAAAAAACCGTCCTCAAGCGGGACGGTTTCTGATGTAGACACTCGTATTAATTTCATTAGCTACTCTTTTTTACCCTTTCCAGTTCAGTCAGGAAATCATTAAAACTGCCCTGATTAGCCTCATCCACAGGGACATTAATTGTGCGGCCATTAATAGAGATCTGGTTGATGACAGTACGTGAAGGCTCAGCAGTTGGAGTGCTGGTTTTAGGATAGCTCACGTCCGGGGCCAGATTGTTTACATTGACTCTGGAACCAGTACTGCCCGACTTGCCTGCATATTCCTCCAGCTTTTCCAGCTGCTCGGCAATGAACATGTAGTTGCCGGTCTGTTTCTGGTTGTCGTATGCAGAGACACCATAACGCGCAGCATATTCATGAGAAGCTGAACGGTAATAACCACCTGGACCCTGTTGAGCCGTCTCGAATAGCTCTTTAGCCTTTTGCCTGGCATTACCGCTATATCCCATTTCAGTCAGCTGCTGCTCAATCTCATCAACTGAATAACCGTTTTTAGCCATGACTCCAGTTTTAGAGGCTTTAAGCTTGCCCTGCAT
>NZ_JFCC01000064.1:0-12467 GCF_000582925.1 Acinetobacter sp. 1294596
TCGCTGCATGTTCATTCACCAGTTTATGGCTGAATTGATGCAACATATTTTGTCGTATATTTTTGATTTTGGCATGTATCGCTTTGACACGTTTCTTATTTTTTGCACGTTGTGCAATACCAAATCTTTGTTCGTATTGGCGATAAATTTGAGGGGCTTTGAGTTTTACCCCATTTGAACAGGTCGCTAAATCTTTTAAGCCTAAATCTATGCCTATTGATGTTTTTGTATTGGTCTTTACTTGTTGAACATTTTCAACCACTAGACACACATACCAGCGTCTACGACTGTCTTCTACAAACGAGCCTGTTTTGACATTGTATTCACTTAGTCCGTAGCTGTCCCATAGTTTGAATTGGTGCTTGCCATATTGAATATAGCCATCAGCATATTTGATTGCTACTTTCTTGAAGGGTATCCAACCTAACGAACGCCTAGCCGATTTCTTATTACTAACACGCCATTTTAGTTTTGCTTTCTTGAATTGCTTGCGTCTTATGACTAATTCTTCTGTGACAGCCTGAATAGTTTGGCTATGCAGATTACATTCTTTAGATGCGCCTTTAGTATATTTTGCAACGTCATAAGCTGAGAAGAATTTTCCTGTTCTTTGTAGGTGCTTGAAACACAAATCATTGACGTAATTCCAGACAAAGTTTACCTCTAATGTTAGTTGGTCTAACTCCTTGCAATGTTTGTCTTTTATGCGTAGTTTAAGTGTCTTCATCACTAAAATATATTTGGTCTATGAATAATAGTCAAGAGATTAGAATAGGTCGCCATTGTGTTTTTAATATGCACGTTCATTTAGTCTTTGTGGCTAAATATCGTAGCGATGTTTTTACCAAAGCTATGCTTGAAACAATGCGCGATGTGTTTGAGCGTGTTTGCCTTGATTTTGAAGCAGAATTAGTAGAATTTGACGGTGAAGATGACCATGCCTATTTACTTGTAAATTATCCACCTAAAGTTGCTATTTCTAGCTTGGTCAATAGTTTAAAGGGCGCATCAAGTCGTATTTTACGCACTAAACACCCCGAAATTAAAAACAAACTATGGGGTAATGCCTTATGGTCGCCCAGTTATTTTGCAGCCAGCTGTGGTGGTGCTCCAATTTCAATCATTAAACAATATATTAAGAGCCAGCAAACACCTCATTAGTAATCCTAGCTAACCCCTACAAGGGGGACTAGCGGATTGCAGCCTTATATTACCGCCCTGAAGGGTGAGGTTTTACGGCTATCCTGATAAAAAACCGCCTATATAGAGGCGGTTTCTTATTTATATCGTAGTAAAACTGGCTTAATGCTTGAGCTGACGAGGATGAAAACCGCTGAGCAGCAAACCAATAGCATAAGCTAGAACTCCGACTATACACAGTCCTGCCACTTCAGCCACACGCAACCACTGTGAAAGCTCGCCGTTATACCACTGTAAGCCAAACCATAAGGCAGTTGCCATTACAGTGTTGGCGACCACAAATTGTATAAACAGTTTTTTCCAGTGACTACCGAAGCGGAAAATATTACGCTTATGCAGGTAATAGTAAAGCAGACCGGCATTGGCAAGTGCAGAACCTGAAGAGGCCAATGCCAGCGCCATATGCTCTGCATGCCAGTTGATCAGTTTAAAAAATCCAATAAAGACTATATTCAATATAGCATTGGTTGCAACTGCAATCAGGCCAACACGAACTGGAGTCTTGGTATCCTGCTGGGCATAGAAGCCAGGTGCAAAGACTTTAATCAGCATAAAGGCAATTACTCCCGCACTCATACATTGCAGTGCCAGTGCTGTCATTCGGGTATCTTCCCAAGTAAACTCTCCACGCTCAAATAACGCCTGAATGATCGGTGTAGAGAGCATAAACAGTGCAATACTGGCTGGAATACCAACCAGCATGATTACGCGGGCTGCCCAGTCCAGCATGCCACGGAATTTGGTCTGATCCTGCTCGGCATGACGGGCTGAAAGTGAAGGCAGGATCACCGTACCAATCGCAACACCAATTAGACCCAGCGGCAATTCAGTCATCCGTTCGGCACTATATAGCCATGAGACCGAACCATCCTGCATAAAGGAGGCCCAAATGGTGTTCAGTAACAGATTAATCTGGGTAACTGACACCCCGAACAGTGCTGGCAGCATCAGTTTAAGAATACGTTCTACCCCTTCATGCTTGAAATCCACTTTAGGTGGAATCAGCAGTTTTTTACGCCACAGTTCCGGTATCTGAATCGCCAGTTGTAGAATACCAGCGACAACCACAGCCCAGCCCAATGCCATGATTGGCTCAGCCATATACGGCGTCAGCCACCAAGCCCCAGCAATCATCGCGACATTAAGAAGTACGGGTGAAAAAGCTGGTGTACTAAAAGAACCATAGCTGTTCAAAATACTACTGGCAAAAGCCGTCAGTGACATAAACATCAGGTAAGGGATAGTCAGGCGGAACATGTCAACTGCCAAATCAAACTTGGCCGGGTCATCGTGAAACCCTGGTGCATAGATATATAGAATAGCCGGTGCTGCTACCATCGCGATAAAGGTTAATAGCGTCATGACCGTCAGCAGGCAGCCAAAAACCCGGCTAATCAGAATCTGGACTTCAGCATGAGTACGACTGGTTTTATATTCAGTTAAAACTGGAATAAAGGCCTGCGAGAATGCACCTTCAGCAAACAGACGCCTGAAAAAGTTAGGGATACGAAAGGCCACCACAAAGGTATCGAAATCCTTGCCAGCACCAAATACATTAAGCAGGACCACATCACGTACCAGTCCCAGTACCCGTGACAGCATGGTCATTGCACTTACAATAAAGGTCGATCGCCACAGCGCCATGTATCCACCCAAGCCAAAAAGAAAGACGTTATTGTAATGAAAGTGCAGTAAAATTGCGTTGTAAAATCATCAATAAGATGACTGCTTTTTCTGCTTTAATAATTCCCTGAAATGTGCCCAGTCAAAATGGGGCCCTGGATCGGTTTTTCGTCTCGGCGCAATATCGCTGTGGCCGGCAATATGCTGGCCAATTTTAGGGTAAGCCTGTTGCAAGACAATCGTCACTTCAGCCAGCACCTGATATTGAATCTCGCAAAACTCAGTATCATCACTGCCCTCAAGTTCAACCCCGATAGAATAATCATTACACTCTACCCTGCCCAGATAGCTGGAGCGACCCGCGTGCCAGGCACGATCATTGAAATTGACAAACTGCAGGACTTCACCGCTACGCAGGATCAAAAGATGGGTGGAAACCTGCATACCGCGAATGGTCTGGAAATAAGGATGGGCATTCCAGTCAAGCTGGTTCTGAAAAAACTGTTCAATATAGCCCCCCCCAAATTGTGACGGCGGCAGGCTAATGTTATGCACGACAATCAGCTGGATTTCACATGGCTCAGGACGCTGGTTAAAATTGGGAGAGCTGATCTGTCTGGCCCCTATTAATTTTCCGTTAATTACCTGAAATGTGGGAGCTGTATGCATAAATTTATCCGTTTAGAAAATCTGTAGGTGTGCCTGAACCGGTGATCTGGACGCTAAAAAGCAGGATGAAAAACTGTCTCTTTCCAGTGGGACAATGCTAATATATCGCACAATTTTTACGGGTACATCACGATACGGAAATTATATGAGCATTCCTGCCTCTTTGCTTGAACAGTCGATTCAGATCAATATCCAGCAGGCCCTGCAGGAAGATATCGGTACGGGTGACATCACGGCTTTATTGACGCCTGAAGATGAACAGGCAACTGCAACTATTATCAGTCGGGAAGATATGATACTGGCAGGACAACCTTGGGTGAATAGCCTGATTCAGACTTATGACCCTAAGATAGAAGTGAGCTGGCTAAAAAATGATGGTGAGCGGGTACAGGCGAATGAGGCTTTTCTAAAACTGGCTGGCTCTGCACGCAGTCTGCTCACTGTGGAACGCCCTGCCCTAAACTTTATTCAGACTTTATCAGCTGTTGCAACCAAGGTAGCCGACTATGTTCAGCGACTTAACGGGCTGAATACCAAGCTTCTTGATACTCGCAAGACTCTGCCTGGGCTACGTATTGCCCAGAAATATGCAGTTGCAGTGGGTGGTGGACAAAATCACCGTTTGGGCCTGTTTGATGCTTTCCTGATTAAGGAAAATCATATTATGGCAGCCGGCGGGATTGCCCAAGCCATTGCTAAAGCCCATGACATTGCACCTGGTAAACCAGTTGAAGTTGAAGTTGAAACCTGGGATGAACTTAATCAGGCCTTAAACGCTGGTGCAGATATTGTCATGCTGGATAATTTTAGCACTCAGCAAATGCAGGATGCGGTTCAACATGTAGCGGGACGCTGCAAACTGGAAGCTTCAGGTAATATCACACTGGAAAATCTGCGAGAAGTTGCCTCAACAGGCGTAGATTATATTTCGATGGGTGCCCTGACCAAAGATATAAAAGCTGTTGATTTATCAATGCGTTTTAATGGCTAATACAGCCATTAATTAACAGTTTCCTCACTCTGGTCGGCAGTTTCGGCTGTCTGCCAGGCTGATTCAGCCGCATTTTTTTCTTGGGAGCGTGGATCACAGGCCATTAATGCGAATGTAATAAAAGAAATTAAAATAATAAACAGTTTCAGCAAAAGTATAGTTCCTTATAGGTTAGGTCATAATGAAAATGTATAAAACACATTAACTTATTCAGATAGACTGCGACGCAGGTTTAAGCTTTCCTATGTATTTTATTGGTTATATTTTGTAGAGGTGGATAAATTGCTGCATCGCCTTGAGTTAAGAAGGCTAATTTATATCATATATGGGGTTAAAATTATAAATTTCAATAGATTATACTTTTTATTTTAGACTCTTTAGATACTCTTTTATATCATCTGTTCTTTTGAACTCTCTGGTTAGAGCCAAAAAGGAAGAGTGTGCTCAAAGCAGGAAAAGTACTGGCTATAACCGGTTTAAATAAACATTATAGCCAGCCAGTTAAGATTAAATCGAATAACCCATAAATGGATCAGAGTAAGAATCTTTTCCTGTTTCAATCCGTCCGGCAAAGCGGCGTTTGAATTCGGGCTCATTTTCTAGACTGACTGTAAAATCATCCCAGCCGTACCATTCACTCATATCCAGTAACAGCTCGGTTTCCGCCGTGCGGGTTTCTATGTGCCAGGACTTGTTTAAATAGGCATTGGCCTGAATCACCAGCTTTGCTGTTTTCTGACCGTCACTTCTGAGTTTTAGATATATTTTTGGTTCACACTCTTCTACACCTATCCGAATTTCAGGCAGACTTTCACTATAAAGTTTGCTGTGAAGATTCCCCTGAAAACTCCGGTGAAAACCATTTGGTCCCAGTACCCACAAGTCATATCTGCCGTCATGTACAGACCAGATATCGTCTAGCTGTTTCCCTGCTTCTACCATATAACGTCGCGGAATAGCTTCCAGATCAAGCTTGTTATAAACATGAAAAACTGCTGCCTGCTCGCCGGTATTGGAAAAAATTAGCTGAACCTGCTGTCGGGCCAGTTCGACCTTGGCGCTACAGTGCAAAACATAGGGTAAGGCACGTGACAGGCGTATACCAGTCTGCTGTAGTGGCATGTTCTGGTTTTTCGGTACAGCCAGCTGTGGCAATAAAGCCTGCCTTAGACGGATTGCATCTGCTTCCTGTCTCGATTTCTGCCCAGGCAGCTCAGGTAGAATGTCCAGATTAGGAGTTTTAAAATTAAAGGCGGAGGTCAAGTCACCACAGACTGCGCGGCGGTAAGGGCTAATATTGGGTTCCTGTACTCCAAAGCGCTGTTCCAGAAAACGTAAAATAGAGGTATGGTCAAAAACCTGTGAGTTTACCCAGCCACCACAGCTCCAAGGTGAAAGGATATACAATGGCACACGTACGCCTGGACCATATACCCGGCCATCCGGCTTGGGTTGTGATTTGGAACCTGCCACCGCAGGATGATTGAAATATTCATAAGAAAGCTGCTGCTCGGTTAAGGTTGTTTTGCCGTGTAACTGGCCAGCCTGATCTTTTGAGGGCGCACTCGGCGATGGTATATGGTCAAAGAAGCCATCATTTTCATCAAAATTGACCAATAATACGGTCTGGCTCCAGATGTGCGGATTTTCTGTGAGGGCATTTAAAACTTCTTGGATATACCACGCACCTTGTACCGGGCTGGAAGGCTCGGGATGTTCACTATAAGTTGCGGGCGCTACTATCCAGCTCACCTGTGGTAACTGACCCTGCTGGATATCTTCTTTAAAACTGCCGAGAAACCCGCCATCTGGCATGGTATTGGCAATACCTTTATAAAGCGGCTGATTGGCATCAATTCTGGCATCGTATGCCGGACTTTTCAGGTCACTGTGACTGACGGGCTGACCAGACTGCTCATTGGCGCGGCGATACTGTTTAAAACCAGCTAAAGGATTATCTGTAAAGTTGTCTGACATGTTCTGGTAGACCTTCCAGCTGACGCCCGCCTGCTGTAGACGTTCAGGATATGTACTCCATTCATAGCCTTCACTTGAAGGCCCCAGTCCATCAAATTCATTTACCACGCTGGCTACGCCTGCTCCAGTTGGGCCATTGGTACCAGTCCAGATAAATTTGCGGTTCGGATTGGTTCCTGCATGCATGGCACAGTGATAGGCATCACAGATGGTAAAAGCATCTGCCAAGGCAAACTGATATTCCAGTTCCTGTTTTTTATAATACCCCATGGATTGGGGCTGCTTGTGCTTGACCCAGTCTCCCATACGGCCATGGTCCCAGGCTGCTTGTCCATCTGACCAGGAATGTGGTGTACCACTGACCCGCTGGGCATTACCTTTCGTATTGTCAAGATGATAAGGCAGAATTTTGTTCTGCTGGGCATCATACTGCTCCCAGACTGAACGGCCCTCTTTCAAGGGAATGGTAAAACGGTCCCCGAAACCACGAACTCCTTTTAAAGTACCAAAATAATTGTCAAAGGAGCGGTTTTCCTGCGTCAGGATAACTACATGTTTGATGTCCTGCAGCGTACCTGTCTCTACTTTGGCATCGATTGCCAGAGCTTTTTGAATACTGAGCGGAAAACTGGCCAGAGCGGCGGTGCCAAACAAGGTTTTACTGGTGGTTAATAAGAATTCACAACAGTCCATTTTAAGTCCTGCTGTTTGTCCAGAGATTAAGGGGCACAGTGCATTTTGCATCCAGAGGGAGAAGGCACTAATGTGCCGGAGTCGGCCTCATCTTCATTACAGGCACTGAGCAGCAGGCTGCCGGTTATGATTAAAACTAAAAATAATTTATGCATTGTCCATTACCCAATAAAGAAGTAAGGACTAGAAATACTGAAAACCGATGACGTTTACGTTATATTTTGATGTCGTTTCCATGAAATAAAAAACGCATCCGAAGATGCGTTTTGAATAGAACATGCAGCTTACCAGCCCAGCGCTTCCTGCTGTTTCTTGATCAGCTCGCTAATTCCCTGTTCTGCCAGCTCCAGCATGGCATTGCATTGGGCACGGGTAAATGGCTTATCTTCTGCAGTCCCCTGAATCTCAATAAATTCACCTGCCTGAGTCATTACCACATTCAGGTCAGTTTGGCAGTTTGAATCTTCTTCATAACACAGGTCCAGTAATACCTCATCCTGATACATGCCGACAGAAATAGCCGCAACTAGCCCTTTTAAGGGATCATGTTTGATTTTTTTGCGCTCAAGCAACACATTCATGGCATCTACCAGTGCAACAGCTGCTCCAGTAATGGCTGCTGTACGCGTACCGCCATCAGCCTGGATCACGTCACAGTCGATAGTAATAGTATTTTCACCCAGTTTTTTCAGATCGACCATTGCACGCAGGCTACGGCCAATCAGGCGCTGGATTTCCTGGGTACGGCCACTCTGCTTGCCGCGTGCCGCTTCACGGTCACTGCGAGTATGGGTGGAGCGCGGTAACATGCCGTATTCAGCAGTTACCCAGCCCTGACCCTGACCTTTTAAAAAGCGAGGTACAGAATTATCGATACTGGCTGTACACAATACTTTGGTATGACCAAACTCAACCAATACTGAGCCTTCGGCATAACGTGTGTAGTTGCGGGTGATTTTGACATCACGTAATTGGTTTAGGGCACGCTGGTCAATACGCATAATCCATCCTATAGCTGGCTCAAAATTGATTGCGCGCTATTATAGCAGATGCATCTCTTTCCCGTGCAGCTACAAATTGTGCTCATTCAAAAAGCGGTTCTTCAGTAAGATAAATGCTTCCTTCCAGCGGCCTGATTTGACCTTTTGCAGACTACCTTCCGGTAAAGAGCATTTCGCCAGCCGGACCCATACGCTCGCAAACTGCTGTATAAAACTCGCTTCATTACAGTGAATGCCATATTCTGCACACAGAGCCTTAATTTTCGGCGCCACCTCGGCATAGCGGTTAGCCGGCATATCCGGAAACAGGTGGTGTTCAATCTGGTGACTCAGGTTACCGCTCAGAATATGCAGCCCTTCCGTGCCACTGAAATTACTTGAACCACGAATCTGGCGTAAATACCACTCTGCCCGGCTTTCATTTTCAGTATTGTCTGGCTCGAAGGTTTCAGCATCTTCAGTAAAATGGCCATTAAAAATTACCGCGGAGGCCCATAGGCTCCGAATTATATTGGCCACCGCATTTCCGGCAAAAACTGGTAAGGCATTCGGTCCGGCGATTAATGGAAAGAAGATATAGTCTTTAAGTACTTGACGGCGGACTTTCAGGCGCAGTTTTGCTGCATCTTGCCAGACCTGTTTCCAGGTTTTGGTTTTATAGACCAGTACATCTTCCAGATGCAGGTTCTGTACACCCACATACCACTCAAAAAACACCATAAGCTGGATTGCCAGTGGAATATTAAATAGAAAGCGCGGCTCCCATTTCTGTGATTCACTGACCCGAAGCAATCCATAACCGACATCATGATCCTTACCGACAATATTGGTATAGGTATGGTGCACATAATTATGGGTATATTTCCAGTCATCTCCCGTCGAGATGGTGTCCCAGTCATAATTTGCCCCATTCAGGCTCGGGTCATTCAGCCAGTCAAACTGGCCATGCATCACGTTATGACCCAGTTCCATATTTTCAACAATTTTGGAAATACCCAGCAAGGTGGTTCCAGCCAGCCAGACTGGTGGGATCCAGCCGGCAAACATCAGCATGCCACGTGAAGCAATTTCACTATAACGGACGAAGTTGCGGATTTTATAGATATACGCCGCATCCTTTTCGCCAAGACTATCCATAACTTCACGGCGAATTGCATCTACTTGTTCACCAAATTGCTGGATTTCTTCAGGTGTTAAATGGCGGGATTTAGAATTTAGTGGATACTGTACGGACATGTTCATGGGTGCTCTCCAATATTTTTAATTTTTTGATTCTAGAGATTAATCTCAAGCGGACTGACTGCCTGACTGATACAAAGCTTGATCTGAACATTGTTACCATGGTCAATTTCACCGGTCAGCAGATTTCTGGTTGAGCCACTGACCTTGGTACAGGTGCAGGTATTACAGATTCCCATACGGCAACCGTGCGCAGGTCTTAAACCGGCCTGTTCTGCACTGTCCAGCAGATTACCTTTGGCCTCAAATGCCTGCTGTGAACGCACGAACCTGACTGGCTGGGCTTCTAGGGTCTCATCCATGACTGGCTGGAAATATTCCTGATGTAACCAGTCCTCTGCCTGTGCCCTATGATAAATATACTGTACCGCCTGCATCATGCCTGGCGTACCACAAGCATAGCTGTGAGTATGGGTAAAATGTGGCACAATAGCTTTGAGTAAAGCCAGGTCCAGATGCTGTTTCTGCTGGGTAGTATTGACAAAATGATAGTTGAGCTGCGGATAGGCCTCTGCTAATTGCTGGATTTCATTATGCAGGACTGTATCACGGCTAAAATACAGCAGATCGATCTGTCTAACCTTTTGTGTCATGGCTTGCTGTAACAGAGCATAAATAGCTGTAATTCCGCTTCCGGAAGCAATCAGTAAAGCAGGCTCCTGACCAGCATGCAGACAGAACTCACCCTGTGGCTGCGATATTTCAATTACCTCGCCTTTTTTCAGCTGTGACATGGCCCGGGAAACCCGTCCCTGCACCTTAATCCCTAATATCAGCGTACCGGCATCTATAGCGATAATCGAATAACTACGCTGTAAACGTACACCTTCTACTACAACTGTGACCAGAACCGACTGCCCGGCACGATACTGTTGTGTATTAAACCGGTGGCTGGGTCTCAGTTTGATCCGGTACATGTCGGCGGCCAGAGGATAGACACTAATGACTTGTGCCTTGATCCGTTTTAAGGCCAACATCGGGTCAACCTTTTCCAGAAGAAAGTCTACAAAATCTTCACGTATCCATTGTGGCTTGTATTGCATTTGTGCGGTCATCGGTGTTCCTCTTTATGCTAGCTATTTAGTGAGTGAACAAACGTTCTTTAAGTGTACAATTGTTCACTATACGCTTTTCCATTCTTCAGTCAACACCTGTACACTGATATTCGTCGTTTAAAAGTAGCTATTTTTTGCTAGACTCTTGCACAAAGTAATTTTGGGTTAGCATGATGTCGATACGTGATGAACGAAAGCAGCAGAGTCGTCAGGCCTTACTGGATGCGGCATTGCGCCTGAGTACTTCTGGTCGTTCATTTAGCAGTATCAGCCTGCGTGAAGTTGCACGTGAGGTTGGTTTAGTGCCAACTGCCTTCTATCGGCATTTTCAGGATATGGACCATTTAGGTCAGGAGCTGCTTGATCAGGTCGCGCTGCATTTAAAAACAGTGTTACATCAGCTGGGTCTGGCTTATCTGTCACAGCTCGGCAGTAAATCACAGAATACCTTACAACTCTTTTTTCAGGCAGTTGACCAGAATCCTGAACCCTGGATTTTTATGATTTCTGAACGTTGGGGCGGTTCCAAGGTCGTTCGCCAGGCAATTGGCCGTGAAATTGAATTTCTAATTGATGATCTGGTCAATGACCTGCGCCGGATTGAAAGCCTGAAGCATATTCAGGATGAAAATGACCTTAAGGTACTTTCTACTATTCTTACCAATCTCTCTTTTACCTGGGCCATGACCTGGATCAGTCTGTCACGCCAGAATAGTGGACTGGCCTTGAAGGAACAGCAGGAGCAGTTTATGCAGCAGGCTGCGACCGAATTACGATTTATGTTCCGTGGCGTATCTAACTGGACATAGTGCCAAGCACCAATTTTTAACAAAAAAATTACTATCACCCGGCTTTTGGCTTTCTGTTATCTCAACAAATAGTTTAATTTTACAGTAAGGTAAGTACTGCTACAGTATAGCCATCGGCAAGGAACGGAAAACAGGCATGAATCCAGAGCGCCATAAACAATTTTTATTACGTAAAGAACGCATTCTTCAGGCAGCAGAGAAGCTACTACTGGAAAATAATCAGGAAATTACACTGGATGAACTGGTTGCAGAGCTAGATATTGCCAAAGGTACACTGTACAAGCATTTTAAAAGTAAAAATGAGTTATTACTGGAACTGGTGATCCAGAATGAAAGACAACTGCTGGAAATTTCCCGTGCACCTTATCGTAACTTTAGAGAATATGCTCCTGCCTATATGCTGCATCACCTGCTTGCGCCTGGCCGTACCATTTTACTGCACCAGCTTGAAGAGCATCTGACCATGACTGCATCCGGTCTGAATACACTCTTTGAAGAGCTGTATCAGGTACGGCAGGAACGGATTCTGGCCATTCGTGAAGTCACCGAACAATATTTAAAATCATTAAACTATGATATGTCGATCCGTGACTATCTGTCTTATATCTGGTCCCTGACTTATGGTGCAGCCCTGTTACTTAATTCTAGCTACTATCAGCGTTCTATCGGTTCACGTAAAAAATTGATTCAGCTTTATATCAATCAGGCACTTTCTTTACCAAGCCAACCGATTAATCTGGATGCTTTCGAGCTGGACAGCGAATTACTTTAAGTACAGTTTAAATACTATCTTTGACATCCTCCCTAACCTAAAGGACAGGGATTCCTCCTACGAGACGCTCATGTCCGAGCGCAAGAATGTTGAGTGCTGAGTTTATATCTCTATCGTGGAATGTACCGCATTCCACACACTGCCATTCTCTTATTCCAAGCCCTGCTCTACCTTTCGGACTACTGGAGCGTGAACCACAGCACGAACAAGTCTGGGTGGTATATGCCTCGTTGACTTCTTCATACCATACTCCTGCGTTCTCGCATTTATACTTGAGCATGGATCGAAGTGTTGTCCAACCTGCATCTAGCACAGACTTGGCTAGTTTGGTCTGTGCCAATGCTTTGGCATTGACATTGCCAACGAAGATCGCTGCATGTTCATTCACCAGTTTATGGCTGAATTGATGCAACATATTTTGTCGTATATTTTTGATTT
>NZ_JFCC01000065.1:0-12227 GCF_000582925.1 Acinetobacter sp. 1294596
TTTGTATATCTAAAATCTATGCTTTTAAGCTTTTTAAACAAAAAGTTATGTTATTTCAATAGACTCTAAACATCTGGTTATAAATTAAACATTTACTTTTTTAATTCAATACTTTTCTTAATAAAACCAAACATATATTTAAATTCAAGTTATAACATGCATAATTTCTCTTTTAGAAACTTTACTTTATCTCCTTGTTATGTCTTTATATCAATTACTTAAAATTCTATTTTTTATCTTTGTATTGCTGGCTATATTTTTTATTGGTTTAGGTATATATGCCTTAGACACAACACTTATTTTAATTGCAGTCTTATTTGCTACAGTTGCAGTTCTCATTGGCCTAGAGACTAAACAGATTCTTGCCAATCCATTTAGAAAGAAGTGAGCAGAAGCTTACTTCTTTCTTGGCTTGATTAACCTGCTTTACCCGCTAAAAATGGGTTATGTTGTTTTTCAAAACCAATTGTACTCATCGGACCATGGCCACAGATAAACTGTGTATCATCTGGTAAAGTAAAACATTCCCGCTGGATTGAATCCAGAAGTTGCTGATGGTTACCCCTTGGAAAATCAGTTCGTCCAATCGAACCTTTAAACAGCACGTCTCCCGTCCAGAGCAGGCCATGCTGTGCATTGTAGAAAATTACGTGACCTGGTGTATGTCCGGGTGTGAAGCGTACCTCAAATTCATTTTTACCCAGTTTAAGTGTTTCGCCCCCTTCCAGCCATTGGTCTACCTTAACAGGCTGCGGTATAGGAAAACCATAACGTGCGGAAACTTCTTGAATCATATCGAGCCAGAACTGGTCTTCCTTATGCGGTCCAATTACCGGCACATCCCACGTATTGGCCAGCTCTCCTACTGCACCGGCATGGTCAAGATGACCGTGTGTCAGCCACAGTGCTTTAACATTTATGCCCAATGCCTCGACTTCTGCCTTTAGCTTTTCAGCATCGCCACCCGCATCAATCAATATGGCTTCTTTAGTTTCTGCATCCCAGACAATGGAACAGTTCTGGGCAAACGCAGTAACTGGAACAATTTTGACTTGCAACATGGTATACCTCTGGCTATATAGCACTAGTTGGCTAGGGTTTGGGTTAATGTATCAAGATTAGCCTTAACCAGACTGGTGAGCAAATCTAGATGGTCTTCACGATTATTCAGCGCCGGAATATACGCATATTCTGCACCACCTGCATGCTTAAATGTTTCAGCATTTTCCATAGCCAGCTCTTCCAAGGTCTCCAGACAATCTGCAGAAAATGCAGGACTCATGACCTGAACTGATTTCACACCTTCTTGACCCCACTGTGCAAGTAGCTCATCAGTATAGGGCTTAATCCATTCCTGTTTACCAAAACGTGACTGGAAACTACAGGCCCATTCATGTGGCTGCAGATTCAGGCTTTTCGCTAAGCGCTGTGCAGTAATCCGGCAACGTTCTGCATAAGGGTCGCCCTTATCGGCATAGGGCTGTGGAATTCCATGAAATGACATTAATAGTTTTTCAGCACGTCCATGTACAGATTGAAACTCACGTACACTATTTGCCAGTGATTCGATAAATAAGGGATGCTGATAATAATCACGGATAATAGTCAGACCCGGCAGATTACGCTGTTTGGGTATCCAGCGGGCTACTGCGTCATAAAGTGGTGCGGTAGAAGTCGCCGAATATTGTGGGAAAAGTGGAAAAAGAAGTATATGATCTTGTGGATCTGCCTGAAGTTTAGCCAGAACTTCATTAATACCCGGGTTACCATAGGTCATGGCAGGTATGATTTTGAGTTCAAACTGTGGATATACGCTACCAAGACGGCTTTGCATCTGTTCAACTTGTTTAAACAGGACTTCACGCATAGGAGAATCCTGATTCCATACCTGGGCATAGGCTTTTGCTACGCGCTTGGGACGAAATGGCAACACAAAAAGATTGAGGATGACTTGCCAGAGCAGTTTGGGAATCTCAATAACACGCTGATCAGACAAAAACTGTTTAAGAAAACGGCGTACTGCTGGAACAGTAGGTGCATCTGGAGTACCCAGATTGGCCAGAATAATTGTGACTTTAGCTTTAGAAGCAGGCGTCATAACAGGTTTTCCAAAGTAGACTAAAGCGATGATCTTGTTAATTTAACAGCTTTTTATATATCTTAAAAATTAATTAATACCTAGAACCATATTGGTAAATACGATCAAAATCTGTATGCTGATTTTCAATCAGTTTTTGGCCTTTAGGAGTAAGTTTCCATAACATGCGCTGTCGGTCATCACGGCCGCTAGGCATAATCCAACCATTTTGACGCATCTGTAATTTAATATTGTGCAAGGCACGGATATTAATCTGTGAACGTGCAACGGCATGAGCACGTGGCATTTCAAGGCGTGCTTCCGACAAACCGGTATCATTTAAATACTCATTTAAAGATTTAGAAAAATATTCTTCCGGAGTAGGAGATTTGAAGGTATTGCCCAGAACTGCCAGTAGTTGTGCCCAAGATAATTTACGCTGCAACTTTAGTTCTTTAAAATTACCATCCTGATAGGCATGCAACCGGTACTCAAAAGTGTAAATCTCACGTGGGCCGACTTTGGGCAAATCCAATAATGGGTCATGTTCACGTGTCCCCATTTCAGTTTCTAGCTGGGCAATTTTTTCTTTGAGCTGGTCAATTTCATCCTGCAAACGCTGAGTATTTTGCGGACGCACCCAGCCTACAACGGGATAGCGTTCAAGCATCTGTGGCATATTCAGACGCACCGCCATTTCCAGATCACGCAGAGTTCGGTAGCTGAAAACCTGATCCATATCCTGTTGTAGCTGTTTGCGAAAATCTTTAAATTTTTCCCTTAATTCTGGTTTTTGGTCATGCAATTCTTTTGCACGTGCTTCTGGCTGCTCGTGCATAAAGACAATAATCGGTTTCTGCTTGCTTACTGCATAGATATATTCAAGGTGCATATATCCCACGCCAGAGACAGACTGCTCACCATACTGGCTACCCAGTAAAATTACGACATAATCACAATCATCAATCTGCCGGCGGGCAAATGCTGTGGTCAAAGGTGTGCGTTGCTCGAGGCCCCAAGAAAAAAAACCCATCCCTACCAGAGTTTGTGCCAAGACGATGCGCTCAGGTTGCATATCACTACCCGAGGTCGATATGAATACTTGATAACGCTTATCGAGCATGGCATGTCCTCATTTTTTCATAATAGTTATCTTCGCTCAGCTTACTTTATTAAACTATAGCAAGAGTGCTAATTTCCCCAATAAAATTTAAAAAAATTACCAAAAATTCAACAATCTTTCTTAAAGTTTCAGATTTTGAACACTCCAGCTCAATGTAGGAGAAATTAAGTGCTGTAGGATAGGTTTCAAATTCTCAGCATTGTGACCACTGACATAACACTGAATCCGGGTTTCAGACTCACAAGTCTGCTCACCAAGCAGTTCATTTTTTATCAGAATACGGGCTGTTTGTCGGGCCACAGCCTGTCCGGAATCAACTAAAGTAAGCTGTTGTCCGAATATGGTCTGGATAGCCGGCTTTAGAAAAGGATAATGGGTACAACCCAACACCAGATGATCTGCCCCCTGCTCAACTACAGGCTGCAAAATTTTCTTAAGCGTATTCAGACACTGCTGACTCATCTGTAGCCCCTGCTCAACCAGCGGAACCAGCTCCAGACAGGTAATGGGTAAAACTTTAACTCCCGTGGGCATGGCAAAACGTTCAATTACGTCTCTAATCAGGTTTCCACGAAAAGTGGCCGGCGTAGCCAGAACAGCTACGACTTTTGTTTTGCTTTGTAATACTGCGGGTTTTAGTGCAGGTACCAGTCCAATAATCGGAAAAGACTCCCCATAATGCTCACGCAGGTAATCCAAGCTGAAGGCTGAAGCAGTATTACAGGCCACTACTGCCGCTTTGCATCCTTGGCGGTAAAGCCATTCAATCGCCTGTGCAGTCAGCTCACGGATATTTTGATCACTCCGCGGGCCATAGGGAACATGAGCAGTATCGGCATAATATAATATCTGTTCATTGGGCAAATGCCGGGCTATTTCCTGAGCTACTGACAGCCCGCCAATTCCCGAGTCAAAGATCCCAATGGGTGCATCCCGCGACGCATGTGGCATAGGGTTAACAAGAGTATAAAGGGGCTGTATGGCTGTCATGCGGGTTATTAGCAGTTCAGGAAATTCAGCTATAAAGCTTAAACCTCAGGTGCCTAATTGCAAGTGCAAATCACCACTTTGTAGATGCAAAATAGTCTTTCCCTCAGCATTTTCTTCAAGTTCACCATATTGAACCAAGTGATAGAAACTTTGACGCTGAATCAGGGCATTGATTCCAAAGCGCACATGTACATAAGGTCGTAACTCACCCTCATATTCACGCATAAAAATTGGATGGTCTTCATCAACAATTACCACATCCTGATTAGTAGTGGTTAGCTCTATATATTGCTTACCATTGAGCTTGATCTGGTTCACCTGATTAACAAATAACGGTTCATCCTCTACTTTAATTTCAATCTGCTCGGCCGGAGTTTTTAAATAAAACTGATCATTCTCTTTCCATAGCACACTTGAAAACAGGTCTAAAAGTGACTGTCGCTTAATCAATTGACCTTCGTGCCACCATTCTCCATTGGCTTTTACACTTAAATCCATTTTGCCACAACGCTTTGGCTGCCACTGGTCAACTGGAGGAATTGACCTTTTGTGACTTTGCTGTGCATCTTTTATGTATTGTGCAATGCTCAGTAAGTTTTTATCATCTTTTTGTGGCGATTCTTTCAGCTCTTCGAGCGAATTATTTTGTTTTACCATGGTTTATGCCTTGCTGACGGGAAATTAATACGACTCAGCCAATTGGCTTGATCAAGGTTTGAAACTATACTAGCCCAAACTATATTAAGACACGTTATGCAATTTGTGTCTCACAATCAAGAACACTCATGGCAGCGCCGAATTTTTCCAAGGATTACGGTGGCCACCCCTAGCGATATGAGGAGTCCTACATGGAACACGTCGAACGTGAATCGATGGAGTTTGACGTAGTGATCGTTGGTGCAGGACCTGCAGGTCTTTCAGCTGCGATCCGCATCCGTCAACTGGCGATTGAAAACAACCTACCCGATCTTTCCGTTTGTGTCGTCGAAAAAGGTTCCGAAGTTGGTGCGCATATTCTTTCAGGTGCTGTACTTGAACCCCGGGCCATGAATGAACTCTTCCCCGACTGGAAAGAGCTCGGTGCTCCGCTTAATGTCCCCGTGACTGAAGACAGAACCTTTTTCCTGCTCTCTGACACCACCTCCAAAGAAGCACCGCACTGGATGGTACCAAAAACCATGCATAATGATGGCAACTACGTCATCTCGCTGGGCAATGTCGTACGCTGGCTGGGTGCCAAGGCAGAGGAGCTGGAAGTCTCGATCTTCCCGGGCTTTGCTGCATCAGAAATCCTCTACCATGAAGATGGTTCGGTCCGCGGAATCCAGACCGGTGACATGGGCATTGGCAAAGATGGACAGCCAACCCATAACTTTATGCCGGGCTATGAGTTACTGGCCAAATATACCCTGTTTGCCGAAGGCTGCCGTGGCCATTTGGGCAAGCGTCTGATCCAGAAATTCAACCTGGATAAAGATGCCGATCCGCAGCACTACGGCATCGGTATTAAAGAGCTATGGGAAATTGATCCTGCCAAGCACAAGCCGGGTCTGGTGATGCACGGTGCCGGCTGGCCGTTGTCAGAGACCGGTTCGTCTGGGGGCTGGTGGCTATACCATGCCGAAAATAACCAGGTGACTCTGGGCATGATTGTCGACCTGTCGTACAAGAATCCGCATATGTTCCCGTTTGCTGAAATGCAGCGCTGGAAGACTCATCCCCTGATCAGACAATATCTCGAAGGCGGCAAGCGGATTTCTTATGGCGCGCGCGCAGTCACCAAAGGTGGCCTGAACTCGTTGCCAAAGCTGACCTTCCCGGGCGGCTGCCTCATCGGTGATGATGCGGGTTTCCTGAACTTTGCCAAAATCAAGGGTTCACACACTGCCATGAAGTCCGGCATGCTCTGCGGTGAAGCGGTATTTGAAGCGATTGCCCGCGGTGTAGAAAAAGGTGGTGAAGTGGGCTATGCCCGTGCGGCCGAAGGCGAAGACTTCTTTGAAAAAGAGCTGACTGCCTATACCGACAAGTTCAACCATAGCTGGCTGAAAGAAGAGCTGTACAGCTCCCGTAACTTTGGCCCGGCCATGCACAAGTTTGGCCAGTGGATTGGCGGTGCCTTTAACTTTATTGACCAGAATGTGTTTAAGGTTCCATTTACCCTGCATGACCTGCTGCCCGACTTCAAGGCCCTGCAAACTGTAGAGGCAGAAAGCTTCAAGCCGAACTATCCGAAACCGGATGGCAAGCTGACCTTTGACCGTCTGTCTTCTGTCTTTGTATCCAACACGGTACATGAGGAAAACCAGCCGTCTCACCTCAAGCTGGCTGATGCGTCTATTCCGGTTGAGGTCAACCTGCCGAAATATGACGAGCCGGCACAGCGTTACTGTCCGGCCGGGGTTTACGAGATTGTTCAGGAAGAGACTGGACCGCGGTTCCAGATCAATGCAGCGAACTGTGTGCACTGCAAGACCTGTGACATCAAGGACCCTTCACAAAACATCACATGGGTAACACCGGAAGGTGGTGGTGGTCCTAACTACCCAAATATGTAATAAGAAAAGCCCGCTTCATGAAGCGGGCTTTTTTATAGAGATTGATAACAGGTATATATTTTTATAGAAAAGATCAGGCTTTAACGATCAGTGAAGCTGCAATTAGCCACATAATCATACCAATTATAATATCCAGAATTTTCCATGCCTTGGGCTTTTCAAAAACGGGCTCCAATAATCTTGCACCAAAAGCCAAACTGAAAAAGAATATAAAGGATGCAGATACTGCGCCGCTGGCAAAGGCCATCTTATTACTATACTGGGATGAGATTGATCCGAGCAGAACCACGGTATCTAAATAAACATGGGGATTAAGCCAGGAAAAAGTTAAACATAACAGTATAGTCTGACGCAGAGAAGCAGTTTTCTGTTTTGAAGCATGTAAACCTTCCTGTGCTCTATAGGCCTGATAAAAACTGCGTAGTCCGTAACCAAACAGAAAAATGGCGCCAAACCATTTCATCGCCTGAATGAGACCTTCCTGCTGGCTTAAGAGATGGGCAAAACCAAAAACACCAAGAGAAATCAGTAGTGCATCGGACAGCGCACAAACTAGAGCTACTGCAAATACATGCTGACGAAGCAACCCCTGTTTTAACACAAAGGCATTTTGTGCCCCAATCGCCATAATCAAGGAGAACCCTAATACCAGGCCAGATAAATAACTACTCACGCACCATTAACCCTTACGTACCAGGTAATGATATTCCTTATGCTGTTCAGTATCTGTTAATTCTTCCTGAAGCAGTAGCTCGTGACCCAAGTGCATACAGAATTTCGGGATATCCCAAGAGGTTGAAGGATCAGTTGCGAATACCTCGACGATATCACCCGTTTTTACTTTTCGAATAGCCTGATGCAGCATCATTACTGGCTCTGGGCAACGTAACCCACGAGTATTTAACTGGATATCAGGCGTTAACGCAGGTTCAGACATGCTCTATCTCGAATGACATAAACCGCTCTATTTTAGCATAAAGCGCTCAATACTCTGACTGATTCATTTATAGGGTGCATTTTACTGGACTGTTTAAAACATATATACCAAAGCTATACATGCTTATAGTTTGTTACAGCCTTATAGCAATAGCACTGCACTGTTTTTTAGATTATTGCTAAGCTGATTATTCGCTATTATTAATTGATTGTTCTTACCTCCCACTTTTCTCTATAGCAATAGCAGGAGTGAATAAGATGCTTCATCAGGAAATGCAAAAAATATTACAGGACTTGCAAAAGGTTCAGGCGAAACCGGCGGTCAGTATCCTTGTCAAAACTCATCGTACTTTTCCAGATAATGAAAAAGATCCGATTGCTTTAAAAAATCAACTCAAAGCTGCTGAAGATTGCTTGAAGAAAAAGCATGGTGTAGAAATTACCCAGCAGGTCATGCGAAAAATTCACCAGGAGCTGAATGACTTCAGACCAAATTATAATCTTGATACGCTGGCTATTTTTGCCTCGCCGGAACAGGCGCATGTATTGCGGTTTCCATTTGATACAGTGGAGCGTGTAGTAATCAATGATCAGTTTGCTGTACGTGATATTTTAAAAAGCCTATCTTCTGCTGTGCATTATTATGCACTGGTTATTACCCGTGAAAAGGGCCGTCTGATTGAGGCAATTGATGACAGGGTTATTCACGAATTTAATCCAGAAGACACTGATTTACTCGAAAATCTGCCTTATGGTGCTTTTCCGGTAGTAACTGACAGTTTGGCCACCACCAGTGCTGCTGAACGTTCTATCAATGAAGATAAATATCTCAAAGAGTTCTTGAATCATATTGACAAGAACCTGCAGGCAGTTTTAGGCAGACGTAACTTGCCTGTAATTCTGATCGGTGATAAACGTAATATCGGTTTTTATAAAGAAATTTGTGACCAGCCTAATGTAATAATCGCCACTGTTGATAATGTAACTTATCTGGATAACGGTGATGCCCAACATATTGTTAACAGTATTCAGCCTGCGCTACAGCACTACCAGCAGCAGCGGCAATTACAGGCACGACAGAATATGCAGTCCCTTTATGGCACCCCGAGAATTCGGACAGATCTCCAGGAAATTTATCGGGCAGCATTAGAAGGTAATACTGCAACGCTTTATGTGCGTCAGGGTCACACACTACCGGGCCAACTGGCTCCTGAACAGCAGAGCGTTATACTAAATGATGCAGGCGATACAGAACCCCAGACTAATGATGTTATTGATGACCTCATTGAACTGGTCAGAAAAAATAGTGGTCAGGTTATGTTTCTAGATCAGACCATGATGGAAGGTCATGACCCTCTGGTTTTGGCTACCCGTTATTAATGTGACGTCCCAGCCATAGTCCTTGAGGGCTATGGCTCTTTTGAATGTTTTTTATATAAAACCGGGGCTATTTTTAGATTTATCTATAAAAATTGGAATTTTTCTAAAATAAAACTTCTGGCTCTGCCGTTTGCAACTTTTATCCTTTCGCTGATGTTTGTAGATGCACAGGTTTATTTTCTTCGGTATGATTAAATTACTTTTATTAGCTACCAAGAGTCTTTAGGAAAGATCATGCACGAGGAATCAGGCCCGTCGTGGGGTATGCGAGGCTTACGCAAATGGTTGGGCACCGCCCCCGGCACCCGCGATGAACTGTTAAAACTAGTACAAGATTCACGTCGTTTTTTGGAACCCGATACTGTCGCCATGCTTGAAGGCGTACTTGACCTGCCAGCCACTAAAGTTCGTGAAGTTATGACTCCACGTACTGCCATTATTAGCCTGCAGGAAGATGATCAGTTGCTTGATATCCTGCATGTCCTGATTGAATCGGCACATTCGCGCTTTCCGGTATTTTCATCTGATCAGCCAGATAATGTAGTCGGAATTTTGCTGGCCAAAGACCTCCTTCCGTTTATGACTACGCCAACACCTAAAATTGATGTACGTGCACTCATGCGTCAACCGCTGTTTGTACCTGAAAGTGCACGTTCAGATCAGGTGTTGAGAATGCTCAAGAATACCCAGACCCATATTGCAATCGTTATTGATGAATATGGCTCGACTTCTGGTCTGGTAACACTTGAAGATATTCTGGAAGAAATTGTCGGCGAAATTGAAGATGAACACGACAAGATTGATGAAGAAGCACAATATATTATTCCAGACCAGACACATAGCACAGCCAATGCATGGATTGTTCAGGCACTTACACCAATCGAACACTTCAACACAGTTTTAGATGCTGATTTTTCTGATGATGAGGTAGAAACTGTCGGCGGTTTGCTGCTACAGGAAATCGGTCTGGTAAGTGACCTGCAAGGTCAGGTGATTGAACTTGAAGACTGGGAATTCAGTATTGTAGAAGCAGATGCCCGCACTATTCATCTGATTCGAGCTGTACGTAAATGAGAGCATATTTTGACAAGCTGTTATCCACTTCAGAACAAAAAAAACAGCTCCCCCTTATTTTTCCTTTATTAATTTCTTTATTTGCCGGCGCTATTTTTAGCTTTGCGCTGGCCCCTTATTACTGGTGGTGGCTGGCGATACTCTCACCAGCACTCTTGTATGCGTCATTACGTCATCGCTCAGCCAAGCAGGCGTTTGTACTTGGCTGGGCCTATGGTTTCGGCTTATGGTTTGTTGGTGCATTCTGGCTGTTTACCTCAATCCATACATATGGCGATACTAATGCAATCCTCAGTGTACTGATGATTGCCATTATGGCACTGGTTATGGGACTGTTTAGTGCCTTGCAGGCTTGGGCTTATCGGCGCTTTTTCCCTGAAACTCCTCTCACTTTTGCACCTCTCTGGGTATTTTCAGAATGGGCCAAAACTTGGGTGTTTACCGGGTTTCCATGGCTGTTTGCCGGATATGCCTTTACTGAACGCTTCCTAGACAGCTATGCCCCACTTTTTGGTGTGTTTGGGGTCTCTTTTGTTGTTATTACTCTGGCCTGTGCCTTGGTCGAAGTTTTAAATCGACGGGTATTCTGGGTGGTTCCCTCTGCCATGCTATTGCTGGGAGCTTGGGGTGCTGCACAGCTTCACTTTGTTGAACAGAAAGCAACCAAACCGCTATCAGTTTCCCTGATTCAGGGCAATATTCCACAGGACCTAAAATGGTTGACTGAATACCAGGCCAAAACCCTCATGATTTATGTAAATTTGAGCCGGACCGAATGGGGGCGTGACTTGATTGTCTGGCCGGAATCCTCGATTCCAATGTTCCAGAGTGATATTGAACCGTTTTTAAAAGCTACGCAGGCTCAGGCAGAAAAAACTGATACTGCCTGGGTAACTGGTATTCCCTATTGGGATTTGAAAGAATCCAAACAGACCGGTTATCCGATGTATTATAACAGTATTATGGCTTCTGGCAGTGAAGCAGAAGGTCTGTACAAAAAACAGCGACTGGTTCCATTCGGGGAATATATTCCGCTTTCAGGCTTACTCAGCTGGGTTTTACCAGGTGTACAAAATGATGTCATGCTCAGTGGTTTTTCCCGTGGTTCAAGCGAACAAAAACCACTGATGATTAAAAACCATCCCTTAGCATCAGCTATCTGTTATGAAATTGCCTACCCCAACCTGACTCGCCGCAACGCCAGCACCAGTGACTTTCTGGTGACTGTCTCGAATGATGCCTGGTTTACTGGTACAGCTGGACCTTGGCAGCATTTACAAATGGTTCAGATGCGGGCCAAAGAAAATGGACGCTGGTTTATCCGGGCAACCAATACAGGTGCAACAGCATTTATTGATCATACCGGTCATATAGTAAAACAGGCTCCAACTGATCAGGAGTTTGTACTGCGCGGCGAACTGCCGGCCATGCAAGGCCAAACTTGGTATAACCGTTTTAGTGACTGGCCGATTCTGGGCTTTTCACTTTTTCTTCTGGTCTTGGGCTGGATCTATCGTCCACGTAAAGTAGATGTTTCATTTAAATCGCGACGCTAAGGCCTAAATTTTTATTCTAGATAAAAAAACCGGATTTCATCATCCGGTTTTTTGTACATTTTAAATAGGTATTAAAGTCAAAGCTGAACACTCAGATAAGAAAGTATGACAGCCAGAACACTCATTGGCAGATGGCGATATAATTTGAGCATACACTGCTCCCAGCGATTAGGAATTTCCATTGTGAGCTCTACAGCACTAGTTTTTAAAGCAGCCCAGAAACTTAAAAAAACTAAAGCACCTATTAAACTGGTTGCGAAGAAACCCACCATAATCTGACTACTGCCCTCTACGGTTTGCCAGAAGTCTAAAATGAAATGGCTGACAGGCAATAAGCTCAGCACCAAAAGCACAGATTTAAGCATGGTTAAATGCAGTGAGTTTAAATTATCTGAGAATAAGACTGCTTTCATATTTATGACTCCCTGACATTTACTGTCTCTAAATATATTATTCAATCTTTTTTTAAATAAGAAGTTTATTTTTATTCATGTTTCACTATTATTGTAACTATTCGATATGAAAATAATTCT
>NZ_JFCC01000066.1:0-11693 GCF_000582925.1 Acinetobacter sp. 1294596
TAATATGATTTATCATTTAATTTTTTACATTAAGCTTACACTAAATCCTTAATTGTGTTTTGAGTGTAACCGTAAAGTTACGCTTTGTATGAATTATTGCAGGCTCAGAAAAGGGAACATAGCATGACATCCAACCCAGAAGTCCTGAACATATACACTGTTGAGGGATATGTACTGGGTTCTTTATTGTTTACAAATAGAAGGATGCCAATATGAAACTTGTTAAAACATTACTTGCTACTACTCTTGCTCTAACTGCTGCTACCAGCTTTGCTGCAACTGCTAAAGATCAGTCAGCTACTGAAGAAAAAGTGGTTGTTTCAACTCAGGAACAACCAACTGCTGCTGGTACAGAAAGTGCAGCTGCTCAACCTACAACTGCTCAGCCTGCATCTGAAAGTGCTGCTGAAGAAGCTAAAGATTCTGTTGCTCAGCCACAGTAATTTTATGTTTTAGTGACATCATTTTTTTAAAGCTGTATAAAAGTTTTAAAGAAATAGGTCAAGCCTTGCTGCGGCTTGGCCTTTTGCTTTTTAGTACATTATGATTGAAATATATTTATTTAAGTTTAAATAAGAGATGTAAAAAAATGATCGCCGGAGCGATCATCTGGTAAATATATTGGCTTAACTTGGGGATGTTGTCTTTTTATAAATACTGCAAGAAGGATGATGATGCTCTTGCAGGCGTAGCACCTTACGCTGTTCAGCAGCTTCAAAGCGGCAACGTTTCCAGTCATTGTTCAAATTCAGTGGTGGAACCTGACGTGGTTTACCCTGCTCATCTACGGCAACCATAGTAAAATAACAGCTATTGGTATGGCGCACTGTACGCTTTTGAATATTCTGTGCTTCTACCCGTATGCCAATTTCCATTGAAGTACGGCCTACATGGTTTACGCTGGCCAGAAAAGTCACCAGTTCACCAACATGAATGGGTTCTTTAAAATTTACCTTATCTACAGACAGCGTCACCACATAACTTCCCGAATAGCGGCTGGCACAAGCATATGCCACCTGATCCAGTAGCTTCAGAATCGTTCCTCCGTGGACATTACCCGAAAAGTTAGCCATATCAGGCGTCATCAGGACAGACATTGTAAGTTCAGATTGATCATCTGTAGCAGGAACGACTTGATCTAATGGTGACATTGTCTCTTTGTCTCATCTATAACTGGGATATTTAAGGGACATTATTATATCGCTTTTCACTGAAAAAACATGTTCAAAGCGGCAAATCACCTGTAACAATAAAATAAGTTATTTAAAAACATATTAATAGACGCTTTGAGGCTTTTAATGAGTACATCTGCTTGAATAGAAAAGCCGGCAGATGCCGGCTTTTGTTTAACTTGCCCGATAAAATGGGGCCTGTGATTTGGGTAAAGGGGGCTGCTTACGAATCCGGTCAGCCAGTTTTTCTGCAATCATGATGGTGGTTGCATTCAGATTCCCGGTCATAATCACGGGCATGATAGACGCATCAACTACCCTTAAACCATTTATGCCGTGAACACGCCCCTGACCATCAACTACAGCCATATCATCTTCACCCATTTTACAACTACAGGAGGGATGATAAGCTGTTTCTGCATGATTACGCACAAATTCATCCAGTTCAGCATCAGATTGTAAGTTTTTACCCGGGCTAATCTCTTCCCCACGATATGCATCTAATGCCGGCTGATGCATAATTTCTCGGGTGATACGGATTGCATCACGAAATTCTCGCCAGTCCTGCTCAGTACTCATGTAATTAAACAGGATACTCGGATGCTCAAATGGGTCTCTGGATTTAAGCTTGATCCGGCCTCGTGAAGGTGAACGCATAGAGCCAACATGGGCCTGAAAGCCATGTTCTTTCACCGGATTAGAACCATTATAGTTAATGGCAACCGGCAAGAAATGATACTGAATATTGGGCCATGTAAATTCATCTGAACTGCGAATGAAACCACCTGCTTCAAACTGATTGCTGGCTCCAATACCTTTTCCTAAAAGCAGCCACTCGGCACCAATTGTCGGCTGATTATGCCACTTTAACGCAGGATAAAGTGAGACCGGTTTTTTGCATCTGTATTGCAGGTACATTTCCAGATGGTCCTGCAAGTTCTCGCCCACCCCAGGCAAGTCATGTACTACCGGTATATCCATTGACTTCAAAAAAGTACTTTGTCCGATACCTGAGCGCTGTAAGATTTGCGGTGAAGCAATAGCTCCTGCACACAGTAACACTTCATTTCTAGCATATACCTGATGTAGTTGAGCAGTATTTGCACCTTGAATATATTCAACGCCAATAGCACGTTTGCCCTGAAATAAAATTTTGTTAGTCGTGGCATGAGTCAGGACCGTGAGGTTCGGACGGCCCTTCGCCATATCCAGGTAGCCACGCGCTGTACTGGAACGTCGGCCTTGCGGTGTTACCGTACGATCCATAGGACCAAAACCTTCCTGCTGGTAGCCGTTCAAATCATCAGTACGTGGATAACCAGCCTGTACCCCTGCCTCAACCATAGCATGGAATAACTCATTATTGCCCTGTTTAGGGGTAGCTACAGAAACGGGACCTGAATCTCCATGATAATCATTGCCACCAATATCCCGTGTCTCTGCTTTTTTATAGTAGGGCAGACAGTCTGCATAGCTCCAGTCTTCTAAACCTTTAAAGCTGGCCCACTGTTCCAGATCCATGGCATTACCCCGGATATAACACATGCCATTAATAAGTGAAGAGCCACCTAGACCTTTACCGCGGCCACATTCCATACGGCGGTTATTCATATGAGGCTCAGGGTCAGTCTGATAAGCCCAGTTGTAACGACGACCCTGCAAAGGATAAGCCAGAGCAGCCGGCATCTGGGTACGAAAATCCAGACGGTGATCCGGTCCACCTGCCTCTAGCAAAAGGACACTGGTCTGCGCATCTTCAGTTAAGCGTGCTGCCAGTACGTTACCTGCGGAGCCGGCACCGATAATGATGTAGTCATATTCTTTCTGCACAATATCCTCTCCTGATCAGGCTTTGAAAATAGACTGAAATGGTTGCAGTTCTACCTGTACCGATTTGAGCTGGGTATAATTTTGCAGGGTCTGGATACCATTCTCACGCCCTACACCGGACTGTTTGTATCCTCCAACAGGCATTTGTGCAGGCGATTCTCCCCACGTATTGATCCAGCAGATTCCGGCTTCAAGTTGATGAATCATTCGATGTGCCTGTGCCAGATCTGAACTTACTACTCCCGCGGCAAGTCCGTAATGGGTATCGTTAGCGCGCTGAATGACTTCTTCTTCATTCTCATAATTCAAGATACTCATGACCGGCCCGAAAATTTCCTGCTGCACAACCTCCATCTCGTCATGACAGTCAGTAAAAATAGTGGGTGCAACGAAAGCACCTTTGGCCAGTTCATTTGCAGTAAGCCGATGCCCCCCAGTTAATACACGTGCACCCTGCTGCTTACCGCGCTCAATAAAGTCCAAGACTTTCTGCATATGAGGAAAACTGGCAAGCGGACCAAAATTGGTATCAGGTTTCAAGGGATCTCCTATCCGGATATATGGAATCCGCTCCAGAAGCTTTGTTTCAAAAGCTGACTGTAATTTTTTAGGGATAAATACCCGAGTACCGTTAGTACACACCTGACCTGAACTGAAAAAGTTTGCCATCATCGCGATATCGGCAGCCAGATTCAGATCGGCATTTTCACAAATAATCAGAGGTGATTTCCCACCCAGTTCCATCGTTACATCTTTTAAAGAAGAACCTGCTGCTGATGCCATAACTTTCTTACCGGTTTCTACCCCACCGGTAAACGAGATTTTCTGAATATCAGGATGTTCCGTTAGATACTGCCCGATTTCTCCCGCACCAGTTACAACATTAAAGACACCGGCTGGCACGCCAGCCTCAGTATAAATTTCAGCCAGTTTCAGGGTCGTCAGTGGTGTAGTTTCACTGGCCTTAAATACCATCGCATTTCCGGCAGCTAAAGCTGGGGCAGATTTCCATAAAGCGATCTGAATTGGATAATTCCAGGCCCCAATTCCTGCTACCACCCCTAATGGTTCACGGCGGGTGTAGGCAAATGAACCCTCACGTAATGGAATCTGCTGCCCTTCAAGCATCGGTAAAATTCCAGCATAATATTCAAGTACATCGGCTCCAGTCACAATATCGACCGTTGAAGTTTCACTATATGCCTTGCCACTATCGAGGCTCTCAAGCAATGCAAGCTCATCATTACGTTCACGTAAGATGCTGACTGCTCTTGCTAAAATACGTGAACGTTCAATCAAGGTCATAGTTGCCCAGATTTTCTGACCCTTTTGTGCAGACATAACTGCCCGGTCAATATCATCTTTGGTACAGACTTGAACCTCTGCCAGAACTTCACCATTGGCCGGGTTAATGGTCTTAAAAACATCAGGAGAAGAACTGTCTGTAAATTGTCCATGGATGTAGGGACGTTGCAGATTGAACTTCGACATGAGAAATCTCCTTTTGTTGTGATTTTTAATATGCAAGCTTGTGATCGATGTATTGCTCACAGATCCGGATGGTTTCATCGATCCTGAGCGGTGTCTGGCTTAATGCGCCGCGTAACCAAAAACCATCGATCAGTGCAGCAAGTCCGAGAGCTGCATCTTCGGCCTGTTTTTCATCCAGACACTTGCAAAATTCGTGTTTAAGGTTGGAATACAGCCATTGCTCATTGACTTGCTGTAATTCATGTAAATCCGGTTGATATAAGCTAACCGACCAAAAAGCCAGCCAAGTTTTCATGGCAGCCTGATTTACCTGTGAGGGCGAAAAATTGCCCCGCACGATGGCCATGAGCCGGGCTTTGGGAGAGGCTTCTGTCTGGCTTAATGCCTGTGCTACTGCAGTTTCCAGCTGCGCCAGCAAATACTGCATGGTGGCAAAAATAAGACCATGCTTGTCTTTAAAGTAATGACTGATAATACCGGTCGATACACCTGCTCTTTTGGCAATCTGGGAGATTGAAGCCTCAGCAAGGCCTAACTCGTTAATAGCTTCCAGTGTGGCATCAATCAGTTGTTGGCGACGAATCGGTTGCATTCCAACTTTAGGCATCGGTCTTATCTTCCAAAATACAGAACAAATGTGAACTGCTACATATTTTATCTTTATTTTTATTGAACGTTCAATTAAAAAAACCTATAGTTTTATAGCAAAGATGTACAGCACACTTTATTTTTGGACTCGTTGTAGCTTTAAAACCAAGCTATTTACTTAAAAAAACTGTTTAAAAAAGAATAAAGTGTACTGTAAATCCGAAATTTACATATTCTTTGGAATCTCGAGATTTATGGCGAATAAAACAGTCGGGCAGCCGAGGGACAGCCTGAACAAGGTGGTCTTTTACGTTTCTGCTTCACTCATTCTACTGTTCTCTACTATTACTATTTTATTTAATGAACAGGCAAATTATGTCATTACAGCTGTACTAAATTGGGTATCCAGTACATTTAGCTGGTATTACCTCCTCGCAGCTACCCTGTATATGGTCTTTGTTATTTTTATTGCCTGTTCACGTTATGGCAATATTAAACTCGGACCCAAGCATTCAAAGCCGGAATTTAGTCTGCTCAGCTGGTCAGCAATGCTGTTCTCTGCCGGAATCGGTATCGATCTGATGTTTTTTTCGGTGGCTGAACCACTGTCACACTATATTAATCCACCAGTAGGTACGGGCGAAACTTATGCAGCTGCGCGGCAGAGTATGGTCTGGACCATGTTTCACTATGGCTTGACTGGCTGGTGTATGTATGCCCTGATCGGTATGTCACTGGCGTATTTCAGCTATCGCTATAATTTGCCTTTAACCATTCGCTCTGCGCTTTATCCCATCTTTGGTAAAAGAATTAATGGCGCCTTGGGTCATACGGTCGATACGGCTGCGGTACTGGGAACAATTTTTGGTATAGCTACCACTTGTGGTATTGGTGTTGTACAGCTTAACTATGGCTTACACGTACTTCTTGGCCTGCCAGAGAATTTATGGGTCCAAACTCTGCTAATTCTAGTGGCTGTAATTATCTGTATTATCTCGGTCACGTCTGGTGTAAATAAAGGTCTGCGGATACTTTCTGAAGTCAACATTTATGTATCAGTAGGTTTGCTTATTTTTATATTGCTGTTAGGTAATACGCAGTTCCTGCTGAATGCCCTGATTCAAAATTTCGGCGATTATCTTAGCCAATTTCCAAAACTTACTTTGGAGAGTTTTGCCTTTGAACAGCCAACAGAGTGGATGCAGAGCTGGACACTGTTTTTCTGGGCCTGGTGGGTGGCATGGTCTCCTTTTGTGGGTCTATTTCTGGCACGTATTTCCCGAGGGCGCACCATTCGTGAATTCGTCTGTGGCACCCTAATCATTCCTTTGCTGTTTACCATGACATGGCTATCCATCTTTGGTAACAGCGCTCTTCATAGTGTAATTTTTGAAGGCAATATTCAGCTTGCCGAGACAGTAATTGCCAACCCGGCCCATGGTTTTTATGATTTGCTGGCCCAGTATCCGGGCTTTCCATTTATTGCTTCAGTGGCCACTATTACTGGTCTCTTGTTCTATGTGACTTCAGCCGATTCAGGAGCACTGGTGCTGGGGAACTTTACAACGAAATTTACCCACATTGACCATGATTCACCCCGCTGGCTCAGCATTTTCTGGTCAGTTGCGATTGGCCTGCTTACGCTGGCAATGCTGATGGCAAACGGTATTACAGCCCTACAAAATGCCACTATTATTATGGGACTGCCCTTTAGCTTTGTAATTTTTCTGGTTATGGCTGGGTTATATAAATCATTACGTCTGGAAGATTTCCGGCAAGCCAGTACCAGTATGAACGCCGCTCCTGTGGTAGGCAATGTCGATATTTTTAACTGGAAAAAACGCCTGAACCGGGTTATGCACCATCCGGGAACTACGGAAACCAAACGTATGCTGGATGAAGTCTGTTTGCCCGCCATGCAGGCTGTAGCAGATGAACTGATGAAGCGGGGTGTTGAAGCCAGTGTAGAACAGAAACTGCTTGAAGATGAACTGCCGCTTTATCATCTGGATATTATTATTCATTTAGAACAGGAACAGAATTTTATTTATCAGATCTGGCCGATACGCTACATCACACCCAACTTTAGTGAACGTGGCAAACGTGGTAAACGCCACTATTACCGTCTGGAAAGCTATCTCTATGAAGGTTCCCAAGGAAATGACCTGGTTGGTTACAGTCGCGAACAGGTGATTAACGATATTCTGGATAAATATGAACGTCATATGATGTTCCTGCACATTAACCGGATTAGTCCGGGTACACGGCCACTTTTCCCAGATCCAGATGCTTAAACTCAATACGGATGACTCCAATGAACCCAGATGCAATCCATTCATTTGCCCTGTTCTTTTCACTGCTCAATCCTTTCCTGATGAGCATTTATATGCTGGGAATTATCCGCACTTCTGAGGCAAAAACGTTTAATACAGCGCTGATTACAGGCAGTCTGATCAGTTTCATGGTTTTTCTGCTTTTTGCCTGGGGTGGTGAAACGGTATTTAACCAGTATCTACATGTGCGTTTTGAATCTTTCCAGATTTTTGGTGGCCTGATCTTCTTAGTAATTGGCTATCGGTATGTTTTTGAAGGTGCAGAAACTATTGGCGTTATGCGTGGAGCACCCGAGCATTTGGCCGGCACAATTGCCATGCCCTTTATGATCGGGCCAGGGACTATCAGTGCAGCAGTCATTACCGGTATGAAAATGTCTATACTAGAGACAGCGGCAGTCATTGCATTTACCCTGTTACTCAGTTGTAGCCTGCTGATCCTGATGAAATATGCACATGATCATTTACAGAAACGTTCGACCCGTTATGTAGATATGTACACTGCAATTGTCGGACGGCTGGCTGCCTTACTCATTGGTACAATTGCAATTGATATGGTGATTACTGGTGTAGTAGGAATCTGGACAGACATGGTTTAAATACCAATTATTTTGGCAGGTAATTTTCAGCTAATTTACTGTGCCTTTTAATAGAAAAACCAGAATTTTTAATTGAGTGTATAGAAAGATACAGATCAGCTCTTATCGTTCCAAAAATGCTACGTTTCGTTATAGCTATACGGGTTTATCGCGCCGCTAAAAACAATAAAATAGATAACAGATAGAACAGATATATAGAGGTGTCAAAATGAATGCTTATTTACACCGCAGTGAAAACCGGGGTCATGTGCAGGCAGGCTGGCTCGACACAAGACACAGCTTTTCCTTTGGTCAGTGGTATGATCCAAAATACATGGGTGTCAGTGCATTACGTGTTATCAATGACGACCGGATTGCGGCCCATAACGGCTTTGGTACGCATTCCCATGACAATATGGAAATTTTAACCTGTGTCCTGTCTGGAACTATTTCTCATCGCGACAGTATGGGTAATGAAGGCCAGATTCATGCCGGTGAATGGCAACTCATGAGTGCAGGCCATGGCGTTCAGCACAGTGAAATTAATAATCATGATGAGCCCGTACATCTGCTCCAGATCTGGATTCATCCTAATATCAAAAATGCTGAGCCAAATTATCAACAGATCAGTCTGGACCCGGGCAAACATCCGGACCAGTGGCATCTGATTGCCGGACCAGAAGCAAATGCACCAATGCACATACGCCAAGATGCAGAGGTTAAAACTGCTGTCTTGCAAAAAAATGCTTCTCTAGAGATTGCTGCAAAGCATAAGATCAACTATGTTCATGTAATTGAAGGCTGTGTGCAAATTGGTGAATATACCGTAAATGCCGGTGATGCTTTAGTTTTCGAAGCTGAAACTGAAGTTAAAGCCCTAGCAGATAGCCGCATGATCTGGTTTGATTTACCTTAACTTTTTAAAGTCATAATTAACAAAAAGGAAGGGCTTACCCTTCCTTTTTTATAAATATTACAAGTTCATAAACTTCTATCTATTTAAAAAGTCAGTTTCAGACCGAGTCCGTACTGCCAGTCTTTTTCTGACGAGGTTTCTTGCTGCCAAACTGTAGCTTCACGCCCTTTCTCATAGGTATAAGCCACATCAATAAAAGGCATGACTCGCTTATTAATTTCATAACGGGTCTGCACACCCAGTTGCAAACTAGATAAACCTTTTTTACGCGCATACTTTGAATCATCACTTAACACCAGCTCTGACTCAATATAAGGCTGTAAAATCAGCTTTTGCGTTACTAGCAGATCACGCTCACTCTTCAAGTTAAAAGAGAGTTGCTGGTCTTTTCCAGCATACAGGTAGGCATCTGTTTCAAAGAAATAGGGCGCCAGACCATGCAATCCAAGCATGGCGTCTAGCTGCTCCTGCTGTTCTGGTTGCCGTTCTGTGTAGCGATAACGCACACCGGCCTGTACATCCCAAAAGTCGGAAATAGCCCGGCTATACAAAGCGGCAATATCATAATCTGCCTGTTCTGACTCAGCCTTATGAATATGACCTTTTATAAACAGCCTGTTCTCATCTGTTCCGATTCGGCTTTCAAGTTCGGTTTTTAATATTCCCTGTCCATCCGGATTCCAGATCCAACGATGCTCAAGTTCAGTACGTTGAAAAATTTGTCCACCATGTTCACGTATATGGTTGGCATGAGCTTGTGCTTCTGACGTTACGGTCATGGTTTTCTGCGTTGTAACAGATTGCTGCTGTAACTTGTCCTGATGGTCATGCAAAGTTTCAGCAAGGCTTATATTGCTTAAAAGCAAAATACCACTACCAATTAGCAGACGATTACATAACTTAGTGATGTGCATGTCCAGCTCCTTGTGACGAGTGACTTGCTGCTGGCGTATGAGTTGCTGATCCAACTTGGCCTACTACCAGTTTATTCATCATGCCGGCACTCATGTGATAAAGCAGATGACAATGAATCGCCCATTCACCCAACTCATCGGCAGTGAGTAAAGCCGTGACGGTCTGGCCTGGCGGTACAATCACAGTGTGCTTATTCGGCATGTTTGCCAGCGGCTGACCATTTTCCAGCTGCATAAACATGCCATGCAAATGCATCGGATGGGCCATCATGCTGTCATTGATAAATTTTAGCCGGACACGTTCACCATATTTCACCTGTAAAGGCTCAGCCTCAGTAAATTTCTTACCATTCATAGTCCAGACATAGCGCTCCATATTTCCCCCCAGACGGATGACCAGCTCCTGTTCAGGCTGACGCTGGTCAGATTGAGGATTTAAGGATTTTAAGTCTGCATAAGTGAGTGCTTTATGTCCTGCAGGGGTCGAGGCATTAGCCCAGCCATAGTCCGGTGTAGTGGTACTTTCTGATAATCTTTGCTCCGTTATATCCGACATAGTGCGCTGTTCTGCTGCTTCCTGTTTTTTTGATGAAGTCATCATTTTGGAATGATCCATGGCAGCATGGTCTGTGCCCGGTACGGGCATTTGGGAATGTATCTCACCCTGAGCGTCGCTATTGCTCATATGTCCGGCATGCTGATTGGCCATATCATTATTATGGCCGCCATGTTGCATCCTCATATCAGCCATGGTCAGCAAGGCACGTGGTCTGGCATCAGGCTGCCGGGTTGCGGGCCGGGCAGAATCCGCCTGATCATGCAATGAGGCAAGTGCAAAGCCGGTACGATCAATTGATTCGGCCTCAATCTGGTAATGACTATCTTTGGGCTCGACAATTGCATCATAGGTTTCGGCTGTACCAATCCGGAACTCATCTACAGGTACTGGCTGAACTGGCTGCCCATCTGCACTCACTACATGCATTTTCAGGCCCGGGATTCGGACATCAAAAAAGGACATGGCTGAGGCATTGATAAAACGTAAGCGGATCTTCTCGCCTGACTTGAACAGACCTGTCCAGTTCTGCTTTGGTGTCTTGCCGTTAACCAGAAAAGTATAACCTGTGACATCCGATAAATCGGTTTTTAGCATGCGCATCCGGTTCCACATAGAACGGTCTTTCCAGGTAGCTGACCAACCTTCACGTTTTACCTGCTGCCAAACATCACCTAGGGTTTCACGCCGGTTCTGATAATATTCTGCTGATTTCTTCAGGTTATTTAGAATCTGGTCACTCTTGCTCTGGTGAAAGTCGGATAGCATCACTACGTAATCACGCTCTGCCTGTTCATGCTTGGCGACAGACTGGTGATCTTTGGGATAGACTACAAATGCCCCATATAGGCCATCCTGCTCCTGTCCCTTACTGTGTGCATGGTACCAATAAGTTCCATTCTGACGAATTTTGAAGCGGGGCGAATTCAAACATGAGGTGCGACAGTTTCAAAAGCCATATGATAATCAACAAGCTGAGCAAATTTCTCTAATGGTGTAAGCCAATCTAACGCCTTTCTAGGACGAGTATTCAGTGACATGGCAACTTGATTTAAATAATGCTGATCTGCCTGATTTAAATCAATCCCTTTAGGTAAATATTGCCTAATTAAACCATTCATATTTTCGCATGTGCCTTTTTGCCAAGGTGAATGTGGGTCACAGAAATATACATCTATGCCTAAATCTTCTTCGAGTATTTTATGTTCTGACATCTCGCGTCCACGGTCATAGGTCAACGTTTTACGCAGTTCTGCAGGTAAATATTTCAGAGCTTCAGTTAAAGCCTTGCGCACTGATTCTGCCTTTGCATCAG
>NZ_JFCC01000067.1:0-11371 GCF_000582925.1 Acinetobacter sp. 1294596
TATTAATAAATTATCTGATGTAATACTTTTTCTAAAAAGAGAAGAACTATTATCACTTTTTATAAAATCTTTGAAAAAATAACTTAAAGAAGACATATCCTCTGTAGAGGATATCCATTTCAATTTAACTAAATCTTTTTTAGGTAACTTTTTAAAATTCTCTTTAAATATCTTATATTTTTCGAATACATCATAACTAGATGATTTATTTAGAGAATCAAAGTCAAACCAAGATTCTATTATTTTTTTGTCCATAATTTATACGCCCAAAAAAACTTCTGCTTCTGTACGAGGCAGTTCAAAATATACTAATCCATCCTTAGTAAAAGATGGGACATTTAACATTTTTAGACTTGTGTAAAAAGGCTCAGCCTTAGGTAATGAGTGCAAACAGAAACCAGGATTTAATCCTGTATTATTAACGCAGAAGTGTAAAATCTTATTCAATAAAATTGCTCCAACTCCTTTAAATTGGCGTTCTCTAACATATGGTACTTTTCTATTCCATGGAGCTACAGCAATAAATTCCACATAGAAGATAGGACTATTATTTAAGGCGCCATCTTTTGGTTGATATATCAAACAAGCTCCTTGAGGTTTTTGATCTATATATAGAAAAAACCATTCATAACCATTTTTTTGTGAAAAATGTAGCGCCTTTCCAAACCAATCCCAATGCTCATCCTCAAAGCTAACTTTATCAAAAATCTCTATCAGAATTTCTTCAGAAAAATTATGAGAATCGATCTCTTCCAAAATTTTTAAATTCTCTTCTCCCCATAACGTATCGCATGAAATAGCTGCAACTAGAGAAAATCCTTTACGAATTTCATAAGAGTGATTTTCGCCTGTAATATTATTTTTTATATTTTCCGATACAATAACTGAGGGATTTCCACTTAGTTCAGGAAAAGCACCAGAAACAATTTGTTTTTTTAATTCAGCTATATCCACTAGAATTCCTATAATGATTTTTTAATTAAAAATTAATCAATAAAGATATTAATGATTTAATTATATCCTAAATCAAAGATTAAATAGCTTCCGATCCCGTGAATCTATTAAATATTTATCCATTTGAGCAATTAATTTTGCTCTAGCCTGTTCATCATCTTCGGTAATTTTTAGCATACAGGATCCGATTAAAATCTTGCGTCTGGTATCATCCTTTCGTGCCTGTTCTTTTTCTTTGGCACGCTCTCTTGCTAATGCTGCCTGTCTTTGAGCCTTAAGCTGTTTTAGCTTCTCTTCCTGTGCCTTAATCTTGCTGTCTAAAGTTTCAGTAACGCTCATTAATCCAATACCATCATCCTGGGAAACCATCCCTAACATAAGCGCACTTGAATATGCATTCAAGGTACTATATGTATAGTAATGTTTTCCTCGAAGAGCGCACTTATGCAAACTTCGTTTGCAAGTCCGATTGGGGTCTCCCCAATACCCCGACAACCGTATTCACGGTTGTATTTCACTACGTGAAAATTTAAAAGCGAAAAACAGGCATGGCGATTTACCACTTTTCAGTCAAAACCGTAGCACGATCAGCAGGGCGTTCCGCCACTGCTGCGATTGCCTATCGGGCAGGTGAAAAGATCTATTGTAAACGTGAAGGCCGAGAACATGACTACAGCCGAAAAACCGGTGTGGAATACAAAGAAATTTATTTACCCGAAGGCGCACCACAGCATTTAAAAAACCGGGAAAAACTCTGGAACGAAGTTGAACAAAGGGAAACCCGAAAAAACTCGACAGTCGCCCGGGAATTTGAGATTGCCTTTCCAAGTGAGTTGAATCAGGAACAACGCCTGGCCATGCTCGAAGAACTATGCACCAGTATCGTGGACAGACACCAGGTGGCCGTCGATGCCTGTATTCATGCACCGCATACCGGATCCGGCAGTGATGAACGCAATTATCACGCCCATATCCTGATGAGCACACGTAAGCTCACTCCCGAAGGTTTTACCGAGAAAACCCGGGAGCTCGATCAGAAACACAGTGGAGAAATCGAGCACTGGCGCGAACACTTTGCCGATATCTGCAATATGCACCTGGATCTGGCCGGATCCACCGCCCGGGTCGACCACCGTAGCTACAAAGACCAGGAGAATGGCCTGGAAGCCACCCTGCACGAAGGACCGAAAGTCACCGAACTACGTAGAAGAGGCATCGAAACCGAAATCAGCCGAAGCAATGACGAAATCAAAGAAAGAAATCAGGCTCAGCTGCAATACGGCAAAAATATGGACCTGCTGATTGCTGAAAACGAGATAAAACTCAGTGCATTGAAAACAGAACAGCAGACTCAGATTGAAAATAGTGCTAAAACGCCACCAATTGACGAAAAAGCCCTGTTTGAGGAAAAACAGAGGGAAACCCTTGGCAAAGTGCTAAAACGCGAAATCAGCGCAAAAGACACGAATCTAGACCTGGATTTTATGCAGGATGTTTTTAAAAAGGCAGAAAACACCCTAGGCAAGATGCAAAAGCATAAAAACGAGTTTAGTCAGCAGCTCGCCCAAGACATCGTGAAAAGCGGACTCAAACAAAGTCATGACAAATTACAAAGCCTAGTGGATCAACACAATGAATTAACCCAGAACAAACCCTTACTGTTTGGAAAAAAAGCCTGGGAAGCACAACGTGATGCGATTTACCAAGAACACAAACAGCTAAAAGGCAGACATGAATACCAGAAAAAAAATGGTGTGAAGGATTTATTGGAAAATGACAAATTCAAAGAACATGCCTGGAAACAGTACCAAAAGCAGCATCCAGCCAAAGCCGAGCAATACCAAAACTTATATAAAAACTATCGGGCCATCAAAACCTGTGTGGATGAGATCAAAGCAGAACAACAAATGAAACTTAGACAAGAACAACAGCTCAAAGCACAGCAACATGCACCAAAAATGAAATCTCGTGGCATGAGTCGCTAAACAGAGCGAGTGTCTACGAGCGAACTGAAAAAATTTGCCCATCCCTTTCTCTGATTACAAGCTCCCTATCCATCAATCACCTGCTTTACAGAGCATCCCGAATGGGTGCGAACTTTCCAAGTTTGATTCCTAAACCGAGCGAAGCGAGAAAAAAAAGCTCATGAGCGAAGTGAATTCCGAGTTGCTTTTGCTTTTTCTCAAAGTCACGAAAACATGAACCAAAAATTGCCCCGACGAATCGAGCGAAAGCGAGATTCAATAGAGTTTGAGCGAAGCGAAAACCAAGGGCAATTTTTCATGAAATATGCTTTTAATTATTTTTTAAATTTTTTAAATGTTTTTAACTCGACTGAATCCTTTTATTTATAAGACTTTCAAGCTTTATATAGCAACGTTTCCTCGGTTATATAGCAACGTTTCCTCGGTTATATAGCAACGTTTCCTCGGTTATATAGCAACGTTTCCTCGGTATTTGACAACAAATATTTATTATGTTGTTATAGCAACACAATAAGATTGTTGCTAAATAGAATGACATGACAGACTTAGTCGTAAAATCTAATAAACTTGTACAAGCTTTACAGACACTTACTTTAAGCGAAACCCGTTTACTTCAGCTCGCAATTGTAGACGCTCGTGAGACTGGACAAGGATTATCAACAGATGAACCTTTAGAATTAAATGCTCTTAGATATGCTAAAGCATTTAACGTTTCTCCAGATGCAGCTTATCTAGCGTTAATTGAAGCAGAAGATTCTCTTTTTAAAAGACAATTTACGATTACTAATGAAGATGGAACTTTAACAAAAAGTCGCTGGATTCAAGATGCTAATTATCGGAAGGGTGAAGGAAGAATTTTAGTTACCTTAACTCGTGTGGTAATTGAACATGTCACTAAAATAGATGGGTTTGAACAGTACTTTACTAGTTATCATTTGAAAAAAACTGCTGACTTCAAAAGCGTTTATGCAGTACGTCTTTATGAACTCTTAATGCAATGGAAGTCTGTAGGGAAAACGCCTGTTTATGAATTAAATAAATTTCGTAGCCAACTTGGTATAGGGGTTAACGAATACACTCGAATGGAAGCATTTAAGAGACGTGTTTTAGATATTGCAGTAGATCAAATCAACGAATTTTCAGATATCACTGTTAAATACGAACAACATAAAAAAGGTCGTTCAATCTCAGGATTTTCTTTTAGCTTTAAGCCAAAGAAAGCAACTATTCGATCTATAGAAACTAATAGAAATCCTAATACAACTGATCTGTTCTCGAGAATGACAGATAAGCAACGCCACTTATTCGCTACTAAACTTTCCGAACTACCAGAAATGGGTAAGTATTCTCAGGGTACAGAAAGCTATCCACAATTCGCTATACGTATTGCTGAAATGCTTCAAGATAGTGAAAAATTCCAAGAATTATTCCCTTATCTTCAAAAAGTTGGCTATCAAGCTGCCTAAAATTTATACTTGATCATTTGTCTATTAGGCAGTCTAATAGACAACAACTTTTGACAGAGTTAGGCATAGATTTACAGCATGAAAAGCCTTACAGTTCTTGAGCTTTCTAAGCTTTACAATATCAATAGACAAACGATTTACAACAACATAAAGAAAGGAATTTTAAGTAAAAATTCTGATAATAAAATTGATCTGGCTGAAGCTATCCGTGTTTTTGGCGAACCTTCAAAAAAACTAGATGTAAAAGAGTCTGTAAAAATAGACAGTCCAAATTCGGCAGAAGTTTTACTACTTAGGCAACAGATAGACATGCTAAAAAATCAGCTTGATGATGCAAAAGAGCGTGAATCCTTTTATCAAAATCAAATTGAGACGATGCAACGTCTACTGGAAGCACCCAAACCAAAGATCCAAGACCCTAGTGAACTCGAACTCCCTAAATCAGCTCCCATTGTAGAAATGAAAGAAGAGGTAATAGTCGTTCCACCTAAAGATGACGGATTGACTACTCCAGAGAACAAACGTATCCCTGTTCCAGAACACGTTGAGCCTGAACCTAAGAAGAGGGGCTTCCTGAGCCGTTTTTTCCTTCCTTATGGTTAGCCAGGACTCCACTTTTTTAATGAGCCAATTTCAGTGCAAGCACATGAAATAATGACTCATCAAAAAACCGGATGATGTTTATTAAAACTGAATAAAGTCGTGAAACATTGGTCAAAGAATAGGCGTGGAACGTGAAAAATCATAAAAAAAACCCACCTTGGGGAAGATGGGCTATCAACTAGAAACTACAGCATTGATTTCTAAGTGGAATTATAACGCATTTCGTATAAGGTGTATTATGTTAATTTTAGAGATTCTACATAAATGTAGAATCTCCTGCACTTAGATTCTGGCATGTGTTCCATACTTATCAATCATGATAGAGCTGGCTTCATTTAAGCCACGCACAGTGACATTCACACCATTCTTTTGAAATTTATTTACAACAGAATCAAGCATGGCGACTGATGTTACGTCCCAAATGTGAGAATGGGTCAAATCAATAATCACATCCTTTACATCCTCTTTAAAGTCAAAACCTTGCATGAATTTTTCAGAAGAACTAAAGAAGATCTGACCTCTCAAATCATATAAACGGGCTGTTCCTTCAAAAGATGCTGTCACTTGGATATCATTTTCAAGTTTATTCGCCAAGAACAAGGCTGAAAGCAATACGCCCGTTAATACCCCTAGAGCCAAGTTATGCGTAGCCACAACAACAATCACTGTCGCAATCATGACGATATTACTACTCTTAGGATTATCTTTTAACTGAGTGACAGAACTCCATTCAAAAGTACTGATCGAGACCATGATCATTACCGCTACCAATGCAGCCATTGGAATCACTTTGAGCCAGTCGCTAATAAATACAACCAGAATAAGAAGAAAAATACCCGCAGAGAATGTTGATAAGCGTGTAAGGCCGCCTGATTTTACGTTAATCATAGATTGACCAATCATGGCACAACCGGCCATGCCACCCATAAAGCCAGAAGCAATATTCGCAATCCCTTGTCCCTTACATTCCTGATATTTATCACTTGGCGTATCTGTCATTTCATCCACGATGGTTGCTGTCATCATCGACTCAAGTAAACCTACTGCCGCCAGTGCTACTGAGTAAGGCAAAATAATCATCAATGTTTCAATATTCAAAGGAATATTTGGAATCAAGAACATTGGAAGTGTGTCAGGTAAAGACCCCATATCGCCCACAGTCCGTACATCAATTCCTAAAGCGATTGCCAGTAATGTGATCGCAATGATGCAGACAAGTGGAGAAGGGAGTAATTTTCCTAATTTGGGAACCAAAGGAAAGAGATAAATAATCGCCAGACCTAAAGCAACCAGAGCATATACATGCCAAGTCACATTAATCAGTTCAGGCAACTGAGCCATGAAAATTAAGATCGCTAGTGCATTTACGAATCCAATAACTACAGATTTAGATACGAACCGCATTAACTTGGCGAGCTTTAAATAGCCTGCCAATATCTGAATCACGCCTGTCAAAATTGTTGCTGCAAGCAGATATTCAAGCCCATGTTCTTTGACCAATGTGACCATAAGCAGTGCCATAGCCCCTGTGGCAGCTGAAATCATTGCTGGACGACCACCGACAAAGGAAATCACGACGGCAATACAGAAGGATGCGTATAGACCGACTTTAGGATCTACACCTGCAATAATTGAAAATGCGATGGCTTCAGGGATGAGTGCAAGACCGACGACTAATCCGGCAAGTACATCCCCACGGATGTTAGAGAACCACTGTTCTCGGACATTAGATAACATAAACATAGCCTGTTTTTTAATTTTTCAGATAGGCTAGTGATGTGATATATACAACACACAAGCGACTACACCACATCACTAGACAGTGATGAGTTATTTACAGATTTAAGACGGTAAATAAACTTAAGGTGGCGTAAGTGTCATAAGATGAAGGAACTTTTTAGAGTAAAAAAAATCAGGACAAGGGTAACAGCTAGGTACTTTTTTATAAAGCCTGGATGTTATATCCAAGCTTTGTTTAATCGGTATTTTATGAAGCTTTTAGCTCCCCAAGTAATTGACCTATTTCCAAACGTGTATAGCCACGTTCTTTAAAGATCAAAACAATAGCCTGTTTATAATCTTCAGAAATAGCCGTTTTATATTTATTAATTAATTGCAGCTCAGCATTAAGCTGAAGGTCATTTTTGATCGTCAATACTTCCGTAGAGACTTTATTAAAAATCTTGAAATTAAACATACAGGCGCTCTTTATCAATATTGTAGCGGCCCGACTACAACAAACACCTGTCTCAGCTTAGCTGGACACCCTTTCCAAAAAGATTATAGCAAAAATCAAAATTTTCAACTTTTACTAAACTAAAGATAAAGAAGTATCAAACTTACGTATTTTAATAATATGGGACTATTGAATTAGTTGATCATCTTTTGAATAATAGTGCTCAAAGGAGATGGCTATCCTCCTTATACAAACCGCCTATTCTGGCTGATGATACCTACGTTTCCCTTAAGCAGGGTGCGTAGTCGCGTGCTCTGCTTTTACCAACTGGAGCTACGCGATGTTTTCCCGTCATAAAATTATTTATATCTCTTTCTGCTCATAACCAGGAGCAGTCATGTATCTTTCTCTTTTATCTATTGCTCTCGGTTCTGTAATCGGTGCCTGGCTTCGCTGGGGCATCAGTCTTAGATTTAATAGCGTCTTTGAAAATATTCCCTTCGGAACAGTGATTGTTAACTTAACCGGTGCTTTTATTATTGGATTAGCTGTATCATTTTTTTCAAATAGCGCAATAAGCCCTAATTACAAGTTATTCGTTGTGACAGGCTTCTGTGGTGCTTTAACCACCTTTTCAACATTTTCAGTTGAAATTGTTGCGTTGCTACAAGCTTCAAAGTTTGAATATGCTATCTCAACAATAGCCATCCATGTAATTGGTTCACTGATCTTTACTGTACTAGGAATACTTTCCTATCAATTTTTCACCAATCATTAATAATCAGAATATTAGAAGGTAAAACAATGAGTTTTAAAAATGTTAAAGCAGGTATCAATCCGCCAGATGACTTTAATAGCATTATCGAGATCCCGGCAAACGCTAAACCCATCAAGTATGAAGTAAATAAAGAATATGATGCATTATTAGTTGATCGCTTCCTAAGTACAGCAATGTCTTATCCTTCTAATTACGGTTATATCCCTCAAACATTAAGTGAGGATGGTGATCCCTTAGATGTATTTGTAATCGCTCCACATGCAGTTGCTGTAGGATCAGTAATTCGCAGCAGACCTGTTGGGGTCATGTATATGGAAGATGAAGCGGGTATTGATGCAAAGATCATCGCTGTACCTCATTCTAAGCTCACACCGCTATATAACAATGTTAAAGATATGAGCGACCTTCCTCAGCTTCAGTTAGATCAAATGAAACATTTCTTTGAACATTACAAGGACTTGGAAAAAGGTAAATGGATGAAATTTAATGGCTGGGGCAATATAGAAGAAGCCAGAGCTGAAATTTTAAAATCGATTCAGGCGTATAAATAATTTAGATAAAAAGGGCCTCAAATCTGAGGTCTTTTTTGTGCCATTTAACATAATGGGCGTTATACGAAATGCATATTTTAAACACATAAAAATCAAATACTTGTGTTATAGTGATAATGCTCGACGATGTCGAAAAGCCGGCTTGGAAACAAGTCGGCTTTTTTATGAGCGATTTTGATACTTCTTGCCAATAAAATTGTTTAAAAAATAGTCAATTTTGAGATTTTTCAAATTTTATCAATGCCTCAATGTCCCAAATTATCCACATTTTTTGTGGATAAAATTTAGGCTATTTTGTACGCCTAGGCTTACGTAAATTCCGGTTCTTTACGGCTGTCCAGGATAGGTGAATTTTCCTATGATCAAGTCATCAGGAACAGGATGTTCCATAACATAAAACAAAAATTATAAGTTATTGCACATGGACCAGAAGGTACAACAGCACAATCAGCAACGATGAAAAACCCCGGCAGGATGCCGGGGTTTTTTATTATCTAAACTTTTTTAAATCAGTGTTGGGGAAGTATAAAGTAGTTTATTTAATCAAAGAGTAGGAACTGTAATAAGTAAGTTTTTTCGATTCATCTTGAATTATAATGTATCAAACACTTATATATCCTGAGTCATGATTCCTTTAAATGATTTTGAAATTCGTCAAAATTTAATTCTGAGATTGAATAATCAAAGGTTTAAACCTAGAGCTGTCTTAGAGGAACTTAGAGTACACAATGGGAATGCTATAGCTGATGTTGTTGCTTTATATGAAGAAGCTCATTGCTATGAGATAAAAGGTAGTAATGATAAAATTGAAAGAATTGTTAAACAGGGCTTCTTTTATGATACTAGTTTTAGGAAAATAACATTAGTTACAACTGAAAATCATCTAGAAAAAGCCCAAATTTTAGCTCCTCAGTATTGGGGAATTATACTCGTGAAAAAAGTTAAAGATAAATGTACTTTTAAGTCTATTCGTACAGCAAAAAATAATCCAAATTTCACTAAAAACCTAGCCTCTCTAATGCTGTGGAAAAGTGAAATGCTTCAATTATTAGAACATCAAAAACTTAATTCTAAGCCAAGAGAGTTCCTTGCAAAGAAACTCTCTGACTCTAGAAAAAAAGTAGAATTAAACTATGAAATTTGTAATTTATTATTTGATAGATATAAAGATCAATATTCTAGAGAAGAGCATCTCTAAGCATATATGTCATATGAGCATTAATTAAAGGTGCTACAACCATGTTAGGTAGACTAGCTGGAGGAATTCTTTTCGATCTTGCATCCAAGAAGCTATCACCAGATGATGAAGCTGAAGTTCTAAAAAAGCTTTGGCTGCATATCTGAGCAGCTAAATCGAAATACTGTTCTCTTCCATAAGTTTTAATAGCTTTTCCTCTTGTTATAAAATGCTTATTTTCATATGAGTATATTAACTTAGCAGCCATAATATTTTGTAAAGTTCCACCTGATAAATCTAAATCAGAATAATTTGGAGTAATGACTGTATAATCCCCAAAAGTTAATTCATTACTGATTTCATATTTTTTAACTTTTTCAAATATATTCATCTCATTACGGACAATAGTTTTATTTTCACCAGTGGATAATAGGTCTCTAATTGAAGCAGGAATACATGAACCTGTAGTAATTACCCTTCTAATATGTATAGAAGGATATTTATTTAAAAAACCATCATGAAAATCAAAAATATGTTTAGCAACTTTATCAGAATCTAAGTGATTACATATTCGAGCATCAAAAACTAAATCAACTTTATCAAATAATTCTATTGCAGGTTCTAATAAATCTTCTAAATCTATTTCAACACTTTCAAAATCTTCAAAATCTGAAAGAGTAAATCTTAAAGCCAAAATAGAAGAACTTATTAGACCAGATTTTTTTAATTTAATAACCGTATCTACATGCTCTTGAGATCGATCTATACCTACAACAGGGATTACAGGTAATCCTTTTAATTCATTAAGGAAAAATTCATAGTTGTGTTTTCCATCAATTTGTAAATCACTATCTAGATCATAGTTGTCAAAATAGAATTCTTGAATTTCACTTAAGTGAGTTACATATTGTTTAACTTTAGTTTTAAATGCTTTTTTAATTTGATCTGTTGTTTTCTTTAAATCCAAAGGATAGTCAAAAAAAGGAGTAACAAATTCAAATAATGAAGAGTCTAAATTCTTTAATGCAAAAATCTCATTTTGTTTAGCTTTTAAAAATGGAACATATTTATTCATTTATATTATCTCTTTTACATCAATAGATCTTATAAGCTTACTATGTAAAGAATAGTTGTTTTCTTCATGTCTTAATAAGCCTGCAATAATAATAGGATTTATACCTATTGATTCTGAAAATTCAATTAAAACATTTATATCTTTTGAATATTTAGCTGGACAGTTTCGCCACTTATCTCTAGAAACAAAAGATTCCTTAGCTAACTTATTTGCTTGTAATTCAACCTTATCTTGAGTTTCTTCTTCAAAATTATCAACTATTCCCTGCTCTAAAAGTTCGTTATGTAAAACAATATGAGCAAGTTCATGCATTAACGTGAACCAGTAATTATCTAACCTTGAATATCTTAGACTCATTGCAATAACTGGATTACCTGATTCTAATAAAAAAACACAGCCATCTAGCTTCATAGATGGAATATAATCTTCATAGATTAATATAATTCCACTTTTAGCTAAAATTTCGGGTATTTTTTTAATATTATTGGGATCAGGACTTAAAAGGGCTACTTCTTTTAAAAATTTTTTGTCTATAGATTCATATTTAGGAGTATCATTTAGTAAGATACTTAATTGAGCTTTACTCTTTACTTTAGATAGCCATAA
>NZ_JFCC01000068.1:0-10893 GCF_000582925.1 Acinetobacter sp. 1294596
GTCGCATATTCCTGCTCGCCCGGTACATTCATCTGTCTCCAGCGTGCACCGGTAGAGAGAATCACTGTTTTAGATTCCAGTCGGGCACCATTGTCCAGAGTCACTTCAACCAGACCACTGGCCGTTTCTTCTGCGCCTTTAATGCTGGCAACTTTCTGCAGGTTCATGATGTCGACTTCATACTCACGCACATGCTCTTCCATGGCCGCAGCAAACTTTGGCCCCTGGGTTTTGGTGACCGAGGTAAAGTTTTCAATATCCATGGTGTCCATCACCTGTCCACCGAAGCGTTCAGCCACGATCCCGGTACGGATACCTTTACGCGCTGCATAGATGGCAGCAGTATTCCCGGCTGGGCCGCCACCAATCACCAGAACATCAAAGGCTGCCTTGGCATTGAGTTTCTCTGCATCTTTGGCCGCCGCACCGCTGTCCAGCTTGGCAATAATCTCTTCCAGGGTCATACGTCCCTGACCAATGTGCTGGCTGTTCTGGAACAGCATTGGAACCGCCATGATCTTGCGCTGTTCGACTTCTTCCTGGAAGAAGGCCCCGTCAATCATGGTGGCAGTGGTGCCCGGGTTATAGATGGCAATCAGGTTGAGGGCCTGCACCACATCCGGACAGTTATGACAGCTCAGTGACACGAATACTTCAAAGTCAGCAGTCAGGTTGAGCGCTTTAATCTGTGCCAGTACCTCGTCAGAGACTTTGGGAGCGTATCCGGAAACCTGCAACAGGGCCAGAATCAGCGAGGTGAACTCATGCCCCATCGGCAGGCCGGCAAAGAATACCCGGGGCTGCTCACCGGCTTTGGCCACACCAAAGCTTGGGCGGCGGCTGTGCTGGCCATCAAGGCGTGCAGTCACCTGATCAGACAGGGCGGCAATTTCATTGACCAGCTCTTTGATTTTATCTGACTTGTCAGAGCCATCTAAAGAGGCAACCAGTTCAATCGGGCTTTCCAGACGTTCGAGTAATGTTTTAAGTTGTGCTGAAGTATTTTGGTCTAACATTGCTAACTTCTCCAAAGGAGTCAATATTAAGGAATGAATTGATGATACTGCAAAGCCATTAATAGGTAAAACAATATGTTTTTATAAATACAATCGGTTTTAAGAATTGTTATTAAAGAACAGAGCCGGTTTTTCGGGCCTGTTCTGATCTTGTTTTTCATCACTTAGCTGTTTAGGCGGTGTGTAATTCGCTCGGTTCTCAATTGCAGACGGTGAGACAGTAAATAAAAAATCAGGCTTAAAACAGCGCTCAGTAAACTTATAGCTATGATTATAATATTTGCCCAATATGAAAGCTGTTGAGCCTGTCTTACCTGTGGCTCAACACTTTGAGCTAACGGTGTTAAAGCCTTTCCATAAACCTGGTGCTGCATGACCCAAAGCTGTTCTGGTTTAAAACCATACTCAATAAAGTCTGGATCAGTCTTCTCTGCTTTGACCAGCTCCACTATATAGGGAATAGCTATATTTTTATCTGCAGGCTGGTGCAATAAGGCCGTTTGCGCGAGTATATAAGCTTGGACCGGTTTTTCTACATTTTCCTCAGCCAAGTAGTGCGCAATCGCACTATCTTGAATATTACGTTCATAATATACCAGCTCATGCGCAGCTTCTTTTTCTTCATTGTTCAGGTCATATTGCACATAAGTCAAACCTGACCAGATGATGATAAATGCAATGAGCCAGCCAACGAATTTTAAAATAAATGACTGAAAGCGAATATAAAAAAAATGAAATTTTCTGAGAAAATAAACTGTGAAAAATGCACCAAAGAAAGCTGCAAACAGTTTTAAGAATAACCAGCCAAACCATGACAGCAAATTAAAAAAATAATCGTGTTGTGGTGCAAGATCTGTCAGGCTAGCTTCGAGAGTTAAAGGTAAATGTAGTTGTTCTACTTGTTGAGAAAGACCAAAAAAACTATAGATAAAATCCTGCTGTAAAAATATGGCAACCACACTTGCAATAAATAAAGTACTGGTCGTTACGCAAAGTAGCATCACTTTATGCTGACGCTTTTTCAATACCAGCATCCCTGTTTCGATCTGTTTAGAACTCAACGCATATTCATCTAAAGGTGGCAAATAATATCTCCAAAGATTAATCAGGTATACTTAGGCTATTAATATAACAAAAACAGCTTAAGGTTTATTTGTTCCCGAATTTGATTCAAGCACAAGCTGATTCAGATTATTTTGTAACATACGCAATCGGCTGGTAGCTTCCTGACGTTTTTGCATACCTTCTTTCTGTACCTGAATCACATCATTTACTGTTTTAATGAGGGTATTTTGAACATGTTCAAGGGTTTCAATATCAATGACTGACCGCTGGTTGGCTTTAGCAGTATCTACAGAGTTCTGATGCAAAAGCTCTGCGTTACGGCGTAGTAATTCATTGGTTGCATCATCAATACTATTGGCAAGCTGTACACTATTTTTCTGCTCGTTAAGCGAGATAGCCAGACTGATCTGGTTTTTCCAAGCCGGTAAGGTAATGTTTTTAATGGCATAGAACTTGTCCACCAGCATCAGATTATTGGACTGAATAATCCGGATCATTGGCAAAGTCTGCATAGCAGATTGCTGTAAAACCTGAAGGTCACTGATACGTTTTTCCAGATTATTCGCCAGATGATTTAAATCATAAATTTTTTGTGTAGTCGGCTGGTCTTGGGGCTGTTCACTGAGCTTAGCGATTTGCTGCTGAATATCTTGCTGTTTAAGTTTTCCCGCAGCGACATAAATACCCAGCTGCCGATACTCATCCTGTACCCCATTAAACATTTTATCCAGTGTATCAACCCGGGCTTTTAGCCCGGTCTGTGAAATTTCAATTTCTTTTACCAGAACATCAATCTGCTCTTTAGTAGTATGAAACTGCTGGTCAAAGTTTTGTTTGGCACCTTTAATCTTACCCAGAAAATTACCCAGAAAACCTGAACTTTTGGGTTTGTTTAAAATGCTGGAAGTATTCAGCTGCTGAGCAACCTGTACTACCTGGTTGAGTTTCTGGCCGGTAGCATCAAGGTCTTTGTTCTGGACTAAATCTAGCAATTCATCCGTATAAGAAGAGGTTTTAGTCGCAATATTTTTCCCATATTCAGCGACAGTATGATGACTCATATCATTTAGCTCTTTATGGGCATTCTGGACTTCTGTAAAGTCTGAATCCTTTAACCCTATTTCCTGTAAATTTAGTTGCTGAAAATCCTGCTCCGATAAGTCTCTCGAAGTAACTATCGTTAAATCATTTTTTTCCAGATCGGCCATAATTCACCCTGCTTCGGTTTACTTTAATGTTTCTCTAAAGACTTCTTCAATGTTCTGATCAGATTTTCCCGGCTATTATCCAGCTTCTCTAATTCTGCATCGGAATGCTTTAAATTTGTCTGTTGCACATGGTATTGCCAAGCAGGAATCAGTACTTGCTGAGCTTCTTTAAACCGGTCTAAAAGACTAAAAGAAAGCTGCTGTGAAAGACGTATTTGTGTAATTGCAATATCATTACTCGCCTGTAACGTTTGTAATGTATTAATTTTTTTAGATAATCTTTCTGCAAAATTATCTAATGGATGCTGGTTTTTAATAAAGGCTGGATATTCATTAAGAAACTCCTGTGCAGCTAAAATATATTTTGCCATTTGTTCCCGTAAACCCAGTAATTGCTGAAAACGTGCCTGTGATTTCTGAATTTCAATCTGTAACCGTTGACTCAAATGATCAGCCTGAGCAAGTAACCGGTCCAGATTTCTATAATATTCCACCTGCCCTGATTGATACTCGATATCAATTCCCAGCCATTTCTGTAGTGCATTGAAATTACGTTTTTTCAGATATTTTTTAGAGTCAGCTAAAGCCTGAATCAACTGTTCAATAGTCTGACTTAACTGCCGGGTTAATTCAGGGTCTACTCCACTGAGCAGCACGGACTGTGCCTGAACCAGATGCTCGGCATAATGATTTAACCGGTATTGATCATGAATCAGAGGAACCAGATCATTGCGTTTTATGATCAAAGTTTCTTGAGGAGTAACCTCAATCTTGGATAATGGAATGAGTTCTTGGAAATGCTGCATATAGACGCCGGGTATCGCCTCAAACAGTAAAATAGACTGATAATAAAATAACAGAACAATATGAAGTGAAGCTGAAAGCTATATTTTCAATTTAAACCAAATCTTTCAGACTACAAGCCGAAATAGCAGTTTTTACGTTTAAGTTTTGTCATAGTTGATTGAATAACTACAAAGAATAATGCCGTGAAATTTCACGGCATTTGATCTAACGATAATCACCCTCTCGCTCAGGCTGATATAGTACCTTTTCAATTTTTACTTTCATAAGGTGGCCATCAGGTTGTGGCCACTCAATTTCCTGACCTTCAGCCAGCCCTAAAATAGCAGCACCTATAGGAGCAAGTACATTGACTTGTCCTTTATCACCGCGAAAATCATGCGGATAAACTAGCTGGATTTCAGTCGGTTCAGTTGAAGGGGCTATCGTGATCAGCACTCGGGTATTCATGCTGACCACATTAGCCGGTATTTCATGTGGCTCTACTACTTCAGCCCGAGCAAGTTCATCTTCCAGATGTTCTATAGTCTGAGTCATATGAGATTGATGCTCGAGCATGGTTTCAAGACGATGCAAGTCCTGTGAAGAAATAATAATATTTGGTTTAGCCATATAAACTGACTCCTTCCATTTTAAATAAATATTGCAACGCTATAGATGTATATTTTCTGGTCTAGAAATAATTAATTACTTATCAGAAAAGTATTTTTCCACCCTATTGTTTTTTATAAAACAACAAAAAGCTCCCCTTAAGAGGAGCCACAAAACATATAAAATGTAAAGAATGAAAAAAGTTATCCTTTACTGTATCCAGTTAAATGAAGAACGCTAACCTTTAAACAATAAGTTAAGCCTATTCATAGATGTAACATCTTAAACCAAGTTTCTCAACCATTTAATTTATAGCTTCTCAAATACTGATATAAGTTACCGAAATTAAACTTATACTTTTGGCTTACTATTCCACCACAATCATATATTTTCTTTTATTATTTTCATCCTATAGTTTTTTAATCTTCCCCAAAATAAAAATGAATATGAAAGAAAAAATTCTTATGACTGTTTTTTTATCTTTATCAATCGCAGCTTGTCAAAGGCAGCCACAAGAGACAGACACGGCTCAACCATTGAACTCCAGCTCTCCTCTCGCCGCTCAGCTTGATCAGGCAGGTGAGAAAATTGGAAAATATCTGGATCAGTTAGACAATCCTAAGACCTCTCAACAAAAACGGATACAGATTTTATGCAAAGATTACCCTACCGTATATAAAACTGAATATATGCCTGCATTACTCAAACTACATTCAAATGAATATACCCCTGCAGGTTTACTTTTTGATCTGGATATTGTCTTAGACTTTTATAAAAAGGGCGCGAATATAAAATGCTAGACTTTCTATATTGCTCATATTATTTTATTAACCAAGTTATTCTGATTATCTTCTTTTACTAAAATATTGAATACAAATTTTTTATAAACTTTCTTATTAGCAGAAATTCCTCTATTAAAAAATTTTTGATGTGAGCAAAAACAGAACTCATATTTTTACCATACAGAATAAGCCAGTTATCTTAAATATAAAATAGTGCTTTTAACTTTTTTATTCTTGCCTTAAGTTTAAATTGTTAGACAATGTCATTGTCTTTGTAAGCTATTGCTTTATATTGCTATAGACACGGCGTACAACAACAATAAATGGTAGATCATAATGGAATTAGAACTATTAGGTGAGCTATTTGGTGTAGAAATCCACCGACCTCTGCAAAGAGAAGAAATAAGAAAAGCGCTTATAGCCCGAAACGAACTAAGAGATCAATTAAAACAGGAGAAAAATCTTAGTAGCGACCATATTACATTGCAACTTAACGACAAGATTCATGTATTTGCCTACAGACTCGAAGAGAGTGAATCAGAACAATTTTATAATTATTTAACTGAAGAATGTAAAAAACTAAAGCCCGAACAATATGAGCAGAGTCTTATCTCTACCTCTAATAATACACTTAAAACAGAAATCTCTCCCCTCTCTAGTGAAACTATGGAAGAGAAACAACCCATGATATGGAAATTTTTACCTTGGGTACTCGGAGTGATTTTTTTATTATTACTTTTCTCATTATTCACTTTTAGGTGATATACCTTTATATAGTGAAAGAGATAAGTTTAACCACCAAACAATCTAAGAGAATAAAAATAAAATATTATAAGATTAAAAATTTCTTGCTAAAGCTATTGATCTTTAGATTTTGAATAAGTTTACTTTAAAACTATTATTTATAAAGAACTGTTTATGGGTTTATTATAGATATATGAACTTAAAATAAAGTACAGTTTATAACACTAAAAAAGCTCCCACTTATGGGAGCTTTTTTAAAGAAATCACTTACTGAGCATAAACCGGGAATTTAGCGCAAACCGCTTCCACTTTCGCTTTTACATCAGCAATAACATTTTCATCGCCTTTGCTATCTAAAATGTCAGCCATCCAGTCAGCAAGTTCACGCACCTCAGCTTCACCAAAACCACGAGTAGTGACTGCTGGTGTACCTACACGGATACCCGAGGTAACAAATGGAGAACGTGGATCATTTGGCACGGAATTCTTATTCACAGTAATGTGGGCTGCGCCTAACCATGCATCTGCATCTTTACCTGTAATATCCTGTTTAATGAGTGATAACAGGAATAGATGGTTAGATGTACCGCCAGAAACGACATCATAACCACGCTCAATAAACACTTGCGCCATGGTTTGAGCATTTTTAACCACTTGTTGCTGATAGGTTTTAAACTCATCAGACATAGCTTCTTTAAAGCAGATTGCTTTGGCCGCAATCGCATGCATTAATGGACCGCCCTGGTTACCTGGGAATACAGCAGACTGAAGTTTTTTCTCAATCTCTTCATTCGCTTTTGCCAGAATCAGACCAGAACGTGGGCCGCGCAAAGTTTTATGGGTAGTGGTTGTGGTTACATCAGCAATTTGAACCGGGTTCGGGTATACACCTGCTGCCACCAGACCTGCAACGTGGGCCATATCAACAAACAGATAAGCACCAACTTTATCAGCAATTTCACGGAAACGCTGCCAGTCAACAACCAGACTATATGCAGAGAAGCCTGCAACGATCATACGTGGCTTATGCTCTAAAGCCAGACGCTCAACTTCTTCATAGTCGATTTCGCCAGTTTCCGGGTTCAGGCCATATTGCACTGCATTATAGGTTTTACCGGAGAAGCTTACTTTTGCACCATGGGTTAAATGGCCACCATGAGCAAGACTCATACCTAAAACGGTATCACCCGGATTCAGCAAAGCCAGGTAAACAGCAGAGTTTGCCTGTGAACCTGCATGGGGCTGAACGTTTGCATAGTCAGCACCAAAAAGTTCTTTAGCACGATCAATTGCCAATTGTTCAATAACATCAACATGCTCACAACCACCGTAGTAGCGTTTGCCTGGATAGCCTTCTGCATATTTGTTAGTGAGTTTTGAACCTTGCGCTTCCATAACCGCTGGAGAACAATAGTTTTCAGAAGCAATTAACTCGATGTGCGCTTCTTGGCGCTCACCTTCGGCAGCAATTGCCTGAGCTAATTCCGGATCAAATTCAGCAATAGAGATATTGGCAAACATTAGCGAGGTCCTATTAATTTAGGGCTTTTAAGCCGTGCTAAGATTGGCGCGTATTGTAACATGAAGTTTATTATTAAACAGAATGAACTTTACTCAGTTTTAAATAAAAATGGCTTATATTAAAAAACATGAGTCATCGCTTTAAATTCAGGTTATTGACTTGGCATTAGAGATTTTACATCCGAGATAATATTAGCAATATTCAACCCGTAAACGCTGCCATGATCCCAATTGGCAGTAAGAACGAAGTTCATTTCCACTAGGTTCACCGAGCCCTTCATAGTCAGGTGCTACCAGCATATAACCAGACTGAAGCAGGCCGTTAATCATATTTTTAATAACCGGATTTAGACTACTCCGGCTCGGTGCCCACTGATTAGCCACACTCGTCGTGCCATGTGCCTATGCAACTATCGGTCATCCTTTTGCTAGAGGTGTTCCCTCCGGGGTGAAAACTAACGCAGTAGCTTGTGTTTCTTTATTATTAATTTCGAGCATTTTATAAGTCATGACTACGCTTTCACCGGCAATAACCACATCTGTTTTGGTATAGGCTACAGGCGTAGCTAATACCGGGTTATCTATATTATTTACTGGAATGGAAGGAACAGGCGTACTGACATTCTGGTTATCATTGTCATCACTATCATTACACCCATCAAACTGATACTTACTGCAAGTACAGTACAGGTCAATATATGTCTTTTCATTATTTTATATCCTTATTTTAAGTTATTATCATTCACTGATTTTTAGGGTGTTCTTTCTTCTTCATGACACCCGTTCCCAATTTTTATAAAAAATAGCAAGAAATTTGTTTAATTATTCTCATATATAAATTTTAGAAACCAGATTGAAGGATTTTTTCTTCAAAATAAGGTGAATGAAAGTCGAATTATTTTAGAAGCGACGTAATTTGTGGCTCAACTTGGTAAATGATGAGCTAAAAACCCTTCAATTAAAGCCCTGACAGGGTTTTTAAATTGTCAGAATAGAAATAATAATGTTAGATTTTGACTTTCTCTTTTGTTCAGGCATATTTTTCAACATGCAGGCCATTATTCTCGATACTGAAACACATACACTCAATGGACTACCGATTGAAATTGCCTACGCGCCTGTCCAAATTGCTCAAGGCCGTTTGAGCCTAGACAAAAGTCAGTTATTTGACCAGCTCTACAGTATTGGTGAACAGTCAATTTCTTATGCCGCGATGGCAGTACATCATATTCTAGAAGCCGATATTGCTGGTCAGCCTCATTATAAGAACTTCAGTTTACCTTCCGAAACTGTCTATATTATCGGTCATAATATTGATTATGATATTCGTACCATTGAAAAATGTGGCATAGACACCTCAAGTATTAAAGCTATTTGCACTCTGGCGCTGGCCCGCAAGGTTTGGCCCGATGCTGAGGCACATAACATCTCTGCACTGATTTATATGATCAGTAAAGGAAGTGATAAAGCAAGAGAATTACTCAAAGGTGCTCACCGTGCAGATGCCGATATTATTTTAACTGCAAATATACTCATGCATATTCTTTACCATCTAAATATTCAGAGTATTGAAGAACTTTATACTGCATCAGAAGACGCACGGATACCCCGTATTCTGAATTTTGGCAAACACCGTGGTACCGCAATTAAAGAATTACCTGGCGACTATGTAAACTGGCTGTTACGTCAAGAAGAGCTGGACCCTTATCTACGTAAGGCCCTAGAACAGACCCTAGTTTAGGTGCTGATATTTAAAAATTTGTTCATCAAACTTTAATTTTTTTAATGTAGGGTTGCCTTGACTGATTAGGGGAAGTCGGGGCAATGTCTGATTATCAAAAAACACCATTAGGTATAGAAGTTTTAAAAAACAGATCAATTCATCTAAATGTACGCCAGAGACGCTTACTTATTCTGATTGATACACCAGATTTTGATATACTCACGCCACAATTCAAGCAACGAATTGCAGAACCTGAGGTACTAGACCAGCTTTATAATATGGGACTGATCAGTTTCGAAGGTCAGCAAAAAGAAAAACTCATATCAGCAGACCAATTTGAAATAGAAACAGCTCCGATAATATTAATAAGCAATGATAGGCAAAATGAAATTATATATTCAGAGCGGTCCACTTCTAACGCTAAAATAAATGTTGAGCTCTTAGGGTTTCTAGCTATAAAAGAGTTAATGACGAGTCTGTTAAAACAATATTGTGGCTTAATGGCCAAACAGCTTATTGAACGTATTCAGCAAGCACCCCACATTGAACACTTAAAACTTTGTCAGATGCAATGGCTGACGTGTCTGCAAGAAAGCCGGCTTCCACCATCAGAGCTTAACCGCGCCATGCAACAGATTAATCAGTCTCTAGAGCATTTAAGACAGCATTGAAAATGACTTATTAAATCAGTCATTTTTACAAGTCAAAGATGACTGATTACCCTATACTCATTCCTTAGTCCGTAATTTTAAAATATATTTATAGGCGATTTTTTAGTTTATTTTTTACTCTTACTTGCTGCTATCGAATAGCTCAAATTTGATCAGCAACCGGTACACTTAACTCAACACTATTGGGTTGTATTGCAGCACCGGAACCAATGGTAAATTTCAGCTTTTGATCAGCTGGCATGATATTTTCAACAGTCTGATCAAGCGGTACGCCATAGCTATAGTTGATGGTGAAGACCGTATTTTTCTGTGGCAGTTTATTCGGTACCAGCCGGCCTTGACCGGTGGCATAGTTAAAGGTGCCGGTGGCATCGCCACTAAACTGGCCCAGCGTATTCGTGGTTGCGGTTTTCTGTTCGCCTTCCAGCAGCCATTTTACAGTCACGCTGCCTGAGGCTATTCCTGCCTGCTGTAAATCAAACTCGAATGCTGCCGGTTCAACCGCAAGACCTGAGCGTATAAACGTAGCCAGTGGTGTACCCCAGAGCAACAGGATCGGTGTATTCACATCCGGTAAAGCCCCCGTCGTAATAGACCAGGAACCGGTCTCATAGTTGACCGCACCAGAGCCAAACGAAGTACTTGCACCTTTTAATTGCCCCGATCCATCATCTTTCAGTTCATAAAACTTGCCCTGTGACATATAAGAAACCGACAAGCTACCCGGGGCTGGTGGTGGTACCAGCACACCAGTCCAGTTGGCACTCT
>NZ_JFCC01000069.1:0-10440 GCF_000582925.1 Acinetobacter sp. 1294596
ATTTTAATAAAATAGCCTAAGTAATTTTATAAAAATTTCTAAACAATAAAACCTATTACAATAATATAAATTAGACATAGAAAATAAAAAATCAGTTTTATAAACCAAGACTTTATTAAAAAAAGTAAATCTAGAAAGCATACTCATAACACTAAACTAAAAAAGCATCACTACCTTAATAAACCAACAACAGAGATTGAACCTAGAAAAGCATACTGTAACAGGCTAATTTCAGTAATCCAGTACAAATAATTATTTGACAGTAAAGATAACAATACCTCGTACTAAAGCTATAAATTAGAGAAAACAGGCAACACAAAACTTTATAAGTATTAAAACTAGCGAGTCAATATACATTAGATAGTTAATACTATTAGGCATGCATATAGATTTAATTGAATAATAGAATTTGATTTTGCTTAACGAAATTAAATTCTATATTATAGAAAAAATTGTTCTAATTCGCTCAATAATAAAATTAACTCTATCATAAGGACCAAGATTATGAGTTTACAAGACAAGATGTCAGCTTCGGAGTGGGAAGCACGTTGCCAACTGGCTGCACTATATCGCTTGATTGCTTATTATCGCATGACTGATTTGATTGATACGCATATCAGCCTGAGAGTACCAGACCAATCTGAATACTTTCTGATTAATCAGTACGGCGTAACATTTGATAAAATGACAGCTTCTCAGCTGGTCAAAATCGATCATGATGGAAATATTGTTTCTGATTATGATCAGGGAAAACCAGTTAATGTGGCAGGTTTTGTAATTCATTCAGCCTTGCATACTGCACATACATATATAAACTGCGTAATTCATACTCATACAGCCGATGGTATTGCCGTTTCAGCGCAGAAACACGGTCTTTTACCAATTTCCCAGCATGCTTTAAAATTTTATAACCTGATGAGCTATCATGAATATGAAGGAGTGGCGCTCTCTACCGATGAGCGAGAACGTCTGGTTCATGATTTAGGACAAAACCGGGTCATGATTTTAAGGAATCACGGCTTACTATCTGCAGGCGAAACCATCCAGCGTGCCTTCCATGAAATTTACTTTCTGGAAAGAGCCTGTCAGGCACAGATTAAGGCATTGGCGGGAGGATCTGAGTTACATTATCCTACGCCCGAAGTATGTGAACGTACCGCAAGACAGTTTAACAGCCCCGCGGTAGAGCCAATTATCTTGAACGCATGGAATGCTGCACTCAGTCTGATTGAAAATCAGAAAGCAGAGTACTGTTCATGATAGTAATTTCCTGCAAAATACCTGAAATCGAGAAAATTCTACTCAAGGTCTTTCAAAAATATGCACCCGAAGGAACCTATTGTCTGCCAGAAAGTGAACAGGCACAACAGGCTACTACGGCGGCTTGCTGGTTTCCGGATATTGAACAGCTAAAACAGCTTCCCCAACTGAAAGTCATTCATTCCATTGCGGCAGGAATTGAACATCTGGATCTAAATCTTATTGACCCTTCATATCTAGTGTGTCGGGTTATTGATGAGCAGCACCAGAAGGGAATGTTTGAATATCTGTTATGGGCTGTCCTGTATTATCAGCGTCAGTTTGACCGGGCTATTAACCAGCAGAAACAGCAATTATGGAAACAGTACCGGCAATTTTCCAGTCAGGATATCCAGATTGGAGTGATGGGTCTTGGGCATATAGGGGGATATGTAGCAACCCATTTCGCACAGATGGGCTATCAGGTTTCAGGCTGGGCACGTTCTAAGAAAAACTTGCACAGAGTTCAATCATTTGCAGGAAATGAAGAGCTAGATGGCTTTTTAGCCAAGAGTCAAATCTTGATCAATCTTTTGCCGTTAACTGCACAGAATCATTCTATTTTATCAGCCCAGGTTTTAAAAAAGCTGCCAGAACAGGCCTGTGTCATTAATTGTGGCCGCGGTCAACATCTGGTTTTGCCAGATCTTGTTGCAGCACTTGATTCTGGTCATTTAAGAGGGGCAGTTCTTGATGTCTTTGAACGGGAACCCCTTGAGCAAGCCGATCCGTTATGGACTCATGAAAAAGTTCTGATTACGCCTCATGTGGCTTCGCATGCGCCAATGTCAATTGTCGTCGAGCAGATTCTGGAAAATGACCGTCGTTATAAAGAACATGAGCCATTAAACCATCAGATTGACTCTGCCAGAGGATATTAAAATAACACTTAGGAGTAAAAAATGGATTTTGAAACGATTAAAGTCAGTATAGATGCTCAGATTGGTAGACTACAGCTAGACCGGCCTGAAGCTATGAACAGTTTTAATGAAAAAATGCATCAGGAAGTTCAAATTGCCATACGCCAACTGGTCGATTTGGAGCAGGTCCGGGTCATTATTATAACCGGTTCAGGCAGGGCATTTTGTGCTGGCCAAGACTTGAAAGAGCGTGCCGGTCAGCTTGACCAGATTGCATTGCCTAATGAAGGTACACTGGCTAAATATTATAATCCTCTAATTGAAACGATTACCCACGCCCCTAAACCGGTGATTGCAGCAGTTAATGGGGTGGCTGCTGGCGCGGGTGCCAATATTGCCTTGGCCTGTGATCTGGTCGTTGCTAAACAGAGCGCATCTTTTATTCAGGCCTTCTGCAAAATTGGTCTAATTCCAGATGCCGGTGGAACCTGGCTTTTACCACGACTGGCCGGACATGCTAAAGCAATGGGACTCGCCTTACTAGGCGATAAAATTTCCGCTGAACAGGCGGAAAAACTGGGACTGATCTGGCAGGTTGTACCAGATGAACAGTTTGATTCTGAAGTACAGCAACTGGCCCAAAGACTGGCACAACAGCCAACCTATGCTTTGTCTCTTATTAAACAGGCTATTCACCGGTCTACTCATCATACTTTGACTGAACAGCTTGAGCTGGAGAAAAACTTGCAGTATCTAGCGAGTAACAGCCAGGACTATAAAGAAGGAGTAAAAGCATTTACTGAAAAGAGAACACCACTATTCATGGGTAAATAATCAGGTGAGAATTTAAAAATGAATTTAAATACGCGTGTAACAGAACTCTTAGGCATTCAGTATCCTATTGTTCAGGGTGGTATGATGTGGGTAGGAACTGCCGAACTGGCCAGTGCGGTTTCTAATGCTGGTGGTTTAGGGACAATTACTGCACTGACCCAACCTACACCAGAAGCTTTATATAAAGAAATTGCACGTTGCCGTAACCTGACCGACAGGCCTTTTGCAGTAAATCTCACTTTATTGCCTGCTGTGAAACCACCACCGTATGCTGAATACCGTCAGGCCATTATTGAAAGCGGAGTCAAAATTGTAGAGACGGCAGGAAATAAACCACATGACCATATTCAGCATTTTAAACAGCACGGTATAAAAATTATTCATAAGTGTACGGCAGTCCGTCATGCACTCTCTGCCCAGAAAATCGGAGCAGATATAATTTCAATTGATGGTTTTGAGTGCGCTGGCCACCCTGGTGAAGATGATATTCCTGGACTTATCTTGATTCCTGCTACTGCTGACCAGATTGACATTCCAATCATCGCCAGTGGAGGGTTTGCCGATGGGCGTGGGCTGGTAGCTGCGCTGGCATTGGGGGCTGAAGGTATAAATATGGGGACCCGCTTTTGTGCAACACAAGAAGCGCCCGTACATGAACGGATCAAGCAGTTCTATCTGGACAATGACGAACGTGATACCAATCTGTTGCTTAGACCTTTTCGAAATACTTCACGCGTAGCAAAAAATAGTATATCAGACCGTGTGCTGGAGATCAGTCAAAAGCCTGACCTGAAATTTGAAGATATTCAGCCTTATGTCTCTGGCTTAAAGGGTAAACTGGCTTTAGAAACTGGAGATATCGATGCCGGGCTAATTACAGCGGGGCAAGTGCAGGGCCTGATCCATGATATTCCAACCTGTAAAGAGCTGATAGAGCGTATTATTCAGGAAGCAAACCAGATTATTGACAGCAGACTGACAAAATTTATTCGAGCCAATGAATAAAAAAGTAATTCTGGTTTTGGTTGGTATTAACACTTTTTAATGACTAAAGTCAGTCCAAAAGCATTAAATAGTTTTAAAATAGAATGCAGGGTCGGATTACTATGCGGCTGTTCCAGCTTTTGTAGTGTTTGCGGAGCAATTTTTGTAATTTTTGCCATATCCTCTAAGGTCAGGCGCAATTCAGTCCGCAGATACCTGGCAACCTGATGAATTTCCCACTCTGGATGCTGTTCTATAGTATCAAGTACCTGCTGGCGCCGTTGCATCTGCTCAATCGGCGTCATCGATTTAAAACGTTTATCCATGACTCAGCTCCTGAAGTTGCTGACAGATATTTTCTATTCTTGGCTCGCTATTTTCGATAATTTCCGGATCGATACCGATACGTTGCATATAATTGAGCAGACCTTGATATTTTAGGAACTGTTCAGCCAGTGCTGAGCGAAGAGTATCCTGCGCAATAGGCATAATAGTTTGAATTTGCTCAATGACTGATGCCCAGCATGGAGCGCCGCCCTGATCATCTCTTTCCCAGCGGGTGGTTCTGGCTATTCCATCAGGATGTAACCACATTGGCGCAAAATCAAAAAGTGGCGTAAGCTGGATCAAGCCACTTTCATGGCGTTGGATCGCTGTATTACGGGTATGATTGTCTTTATTTCCTAGAGCTACATTGGCAATGTCTCTTTTTAAATATTCAACTATTTCAGTTTCTGCATACGTACAGCTTTGGAGGATGAGCATACAGATCTGGTTGTGAGAAAGGCGTACTCCAAACCCGGCCTGATTGCTCAGTGACGCAATACTTTCCTGGGCAATACGTTTGACCTTCCCATTGACTGTCTGGCGGTCAAAGCGGGGAATAAAAAGAGTACGATCATGAAGTTCTAGCTTTTCATGCACTCGCAGACCAAGATATTCTGCTAGTTGCATATACAAGGCTTCTTGAGCCAGGATTTTTTCTAGCCGGGGATGATCCCCCCGGCTAAACTTGACTAGCCAGTGTTTGGCTGCATGCTCATCTGGCAAGGTATGATCCAGATAAAACAGTCCATCATGCGCTTGGGTCAGCAATAGTTTAGGCCATTCTCCCTGCACTCCGGAGGAACCGCCCACAAACAGTCCATAAGATGCTAATGATTCAATAAAATATTCACGGCGTTCAGCAATTTCATGTAGGGTAAAACCCTTCAGGTTAGGATCAGGAAACTTTGCATTTAACCACTCATGAGCCTCTTTAATACGAAGATGGCCAATGGGATTACCGGCACCGGCCTTTAATAAAGCCCAGTCAGCTGTTTGTTGTGCTGTTTCATTATAGTCCAGCTGTTTGAGCAGCTCTTTACGTCCATATCCTTGGGGTAACAGGTCCATCAGAAAAGCGGGCCAAGTCTCTGCATAATTACTTTGCACATTTACGGGCAAATTAAAAGACACTGCTCGTGCATCACGGCAGTCCATATAAGAAATAGCATATTCAAACAGATAAGATGTACGGGTTCCTGCCTCCCACCCCAAGTGTGTAGCATTGAGTAATTCTACTAGAGCACAGTCGAGCCACTGATGGTCCTGATAAATCTGTATAGTGCAAAAATTATTCATTCTTTTATTATAATATAAAAATAATAAGTAGAATAGAGGATAGTTATTTATTAAAATAAAATATTATGAATTTATGAGCCAAGAAATTAACCGGATTAAAAGATACTCAGGCGTGTGAGATAACAGATTATAAAAATCATAGAGAATGGTTTAAGATAGTCCACTCAACATAAGTAATGTTTTCAATTAAATCTTATGATTATTCGTGATAAAACTAGTAATCTGGCTTTACTTTTTGCGTGGCAAGGAACAATACTGCCTACAGTTTTACCTGCGCTCACCTTTGTTGTTTTAATCTCTGCGGTAATTGGTTATTTGACCTCTCATCATATGCTGAATGTGCCGGAAGTGCCTGCTATAGGGTTTACCATTTTCGGCATTATTCTTTCTATTTTTTTAAGTTTTCGAAATAACGCCTGCTATGACCGCTGGTGGGAAGGGCGTAAATTATGGGGAGCCCTTATTGCGAATTCCAGGCATATTGCCCGTGATTCTCATGTATTACCTGATCGAGAGCGCCGGATTCTCATGTACAGGGTAATGTTTTTTACTCATCTTTTAAGAAATCGCCTGAGAAAAACCAATACTCCATTCAAGTTAGATACTCATCATCTGGCGCTGGAGCAACACGCACTGAATCATTTGGATCAGCATATTAATGCTGCACAGTTTGTGCTTGAATGCATTCAGAAAGACCTGGTTCAACTCCTGAGACAGGGCCTGATCAGCGATATCATTTATAGTACATTGAACCGGCATATTGTTGAATTGGGTAATATTCAGGCTGGCTGTGACCGTATATTAAGTACACCTTTACCATTTTCGTATTCAGTTTTATTACACCGTACTGTTTATTGTTTCTGTTTTATTTTACCTTTTAGTCTAGAAGCTGACTTAGGTATATGGACACCTATTGTAGTTGGATTAATTGCTTATCTGTTTTTAGGGCTGGATGCTTTAAGTGCCCAGCTTGAAGAACCCTTTGGGCTTGAAGAAAATGATCTGCCACTTGATTCGATTGTACGTTTGGTCGAACGGGAGATGTTGAGTTCGCTTGGAGAGGAATTGCCCGATACTATTTTGCCTATTAGGGGCAATTTAAGTTAATCAAGTGCTGCGCTACAGGTATTTCGCAAATTAAAAAAGCTATTTATATAGGGCTGAACTCTTTAACTCAAAATCTTCAATCTCCTCACTAGCATTTATTCGTTTTAGAATAAAATTCATCTAAAATGATCAGATGGTTATTTCTACATCATGAAATAATATTATTATTCATATGGTTAATTTTGAATTAATCATAAAAATGGGTATTAAAATTATAGAGTTTTAATACCCGATTACCCCTATGATGATATAAAACTATTTTTCCTTAGAAACTTCAGGACTCATCTTTTTTAGTTCCCAGATATTCCTGATAGGCATCTTCGGCAAAGCGTCGTAGAGAATCACCGATTGCAGCATATTGGTAAGCATTTAGATTGGCTAATGAAGCACGTGCCGATGGATGGGATACCCCAAAGCCAGAACCTGGCAACAGAACGACACCGGTTTCATCTGCTACCCGAAATAATAATTCTGTCGGGTTTTTATTGACCATGACCCAGTTGGCAAAATCGTCACCATATAATATGCGGGCTGTTCTTTCCAGATCTACCAAGGTGTAATAGTCAACAGCGTTAAGATCTTCAGGGACTTCAACACCAAGCTGTCTATAAAGTGCAGCATCGCGTTCCCGGACTACAGACTTGACAGCTTTTTTATAAGCCTGACGAGAATCCATCATATTAAACAGGGCAAAAGAACCATCTGTACCTGCTGCGGTGTTGACAGACCTGCGGTGTGATTCAGTGCAACATTACGGCTATCTGCTACCAAACGGTCAATAAACTTGATTTTTTCTGGTTCAGTAGTTAATGATGAATAACGTTCTTCAAGTTCCTGCTTTTCCTGATCTGAAAGCGCTGCAATCTTCTGATCAATGATATTGTTATTCGACAGCGCAATAATGCCAAGTCTCCAGCCTGTAGCCCCAAAGTACTTTGAGAATGAATAAACTAAAATAGTATTATTTGGGCAAATTGCAAAAAGTGACTTAAAGTCATCTGCAAAAGTTCCATATACATCATCTGTCAAAATAATCAGGTCAGGACGTTTTCTTACAATATCTGCCAGTATTAGCAATCCTTCATCACTTATTTTGACAGAAGGCGGGTTGCTCGGATTGACTAAAAAGAATGCCTTGATTGAAGGGTCTTCTAACTTTCTTAATTCAGACTCAGGATATTGCCAGCCCAGATTGGGATCAGCTTCAATAAAAATTTCTTCAAGCTGATAGTCATTCAGTTTGGGAATTTCCAGATACGGCGTAAAAATCGGTCTGCCGATTGCAATTCGGTCGCCAGTATTAATAATCTTGTTTTCTTTTAAGGAGTTAAATATATAAGCCATGGCTGCGGTTCCGCCTTCAACCGCAAACAGGTCCAAGCCTTCCTTGGGCATACTTTTTACGCCCATTTCCTGTAACAGATACTCTTTAATAATTGTTTCACTCACACGGAGCATGCGATCAGGTACAGGGTAGTTACATCCTAGAATCCCTTCGACCATTTCAAGCAGAAACATATCTGGATCTAAACCCAATTGGTCTCTCACATAAGACACTGCTTTTCCCAGAAATAAAACTCCAGGTTTATCCCGGTTCTGCATGAGAAAATTATCAAAACGTGATTGCAAACCGACAGGACGGGGGAACCCACCTAAGCCTTCTGGCATATAAGAAAATGAAAATTCTGATTCTGTGGCAGAAAATAGACCTAATTGAAAAAAAGCCCTACGTGGCAGGGTAGCCAGAAAATTAGGGTTTCCTCGTCCAGCATTGAGCATTAAGCGGTCCCGCTTACTCTGTGCCAAAGCAATCAGGCTATCTTTTAACTCGAATGGGCTAAGTTTTGAATATTTAGAATAATCTACATTCCCCATGGGAAGTCTCCTTAGTGAATAGTGATCTTAAAATGCTTGAAACAACTTTTAGGCTAATCCGACAATAATTGGACCGAGTAAGGTTAAAAAAACGTTTGCTAGGGCGTAGGTAATAGCAAAGGGTACGGTAGGTATAGAGTTACCGGCTTTATCCAATACCCCACCAAAAGCGGGGTTGGCACTGCGTGCACCTGATAATGCCCCTGCCATAATGGCGACATTGTCATAACGAAGAATGTAACGGGCGAAGAACATTGAAAGGATGAGAGGAACAACAGTAACCACCACACCGATCATAAATAGTGATAGACCACTTTGCTTGATGGTCTGAATCGCCTGTAAGCCTGATTGCAGCCCGACAGCAGCGACAAATCCTGCAAGTCCCAAATCCTTAAGTAACTGTGATGCTGCTAAAGGCATATTGCCATGCACTTGATTACGGCTACGTAACCATCCAAATAACAGGCCAGAAAGTAGCGCACCTCCACCTGCACCTAAAGTAAGGGGCACCCCTCCAATACGAATAACAAAAAGGCCAATAACCAAACCGACTACAAGACCTGCTCCATGAAACATCCAGTCTGTTTTTAAACTCTCAGGTAAAGCTTTTCCGGCTTCTTTCACTAACCGCTCAAGATCGGTTTTTGTTCCATATACTGTGACTACATCACCAGGTTTCAAAACCAGATCATCATTTAGAACCTGTGTTTCATTATTTCGTTTGATACCAAGTACATATATACCGTGTTTCAAATAGGCAGGCGTATTGGCCTTTACCTCGCCCAAGCTATGATTAAGATATTTAGAATTTCTGAGTACTACATCCGTGGTCTGCATCACCATTTCCATACCAGGAGAAGACTGTAGCTCTGGACCAATATACTCAGAAATTGCAACCACACTAGCTCGTCGCCCTACAATCAGTACAATATCATCTGTCTGCAAAATGATATCTGGAGATACATCGATAAACTGGTCATCACGTTTTAAGCGTTCGATGGTAGTGCTAGATTGTTTGGCCTCAAGTTCTTCTATTTTCAGACCATTACCCTGTTTGACTTGATAAATACGTCCGACTATTTCCGGAATAGCCAGCTCTTGACCCGGAGCCAGCTCAAAGGCACCTTTCAAACGTTCAGATTGTGCTTTCAGGGCATCATCATGGATTTCTCTTCCCATAAATTTAGGAAGAATATTGACACAGATAATAATTGCGCCAAGTGACCCAAAAATATAAGTTACTGCATAGCCAATTGCGACATTTGCCTGTAGCTTTTGTATTTCAGCAAGAGGTAAATCCAGTCGTGATATTGCATCTCCAGCAGTACCAATAATAGCTGACTGCGTCATGCCCCCTGCCGCTAGTCCTGCTGCCAGCCCTTTGTCCAGATGGAAAAGCTTGGCCATGAGCAGTACCGTAATTAAGCCACTCACTGCCATAAATACTGCAAGCAAAATCTCTTTAATAGAGTGTGGTCCTAATGATTTAAAAAATTGCGGTCCACTTTCAAAACCTACAGCATAAATAAATAACGCAAAAAGAATCGCTTTTACACCATTATCTACAGAGACACCAATCAGGCTTAAAACCACTGCAACAAGAAGCGAACCAGCAACGCCACCAAACTGGAATCTGCCAAATTGAAACTGACCAATCCAGAAACCAATTGCAAGTGATAAAAATAATAAAATTTCTGGACTATGACTTAATTCATGTTGTAACCATTCAATCATTTTATATTCTCACTTCATTATTAATATATTTTTAGGTAAAGAATCATGGTTTTTTAAACTATTTAATTAAGCTACTATTCTAATTGTGAGAAAACAAATTTACTTTACTTGAGTGTAAATATAT